>NZ_JBXCIW010000019.1:0-80857 GCF_056786335.1 Paenibacillus sp. Y280 | reverse complement strand
AATCCATGCTTGACGACGTTGTTCTCTCGTGGTCATGTGGCAACCTCCTTCATTGGGTTGCCTTCATTTTCTCATGAATGGTTTGGACGTTGAAGGTGGGCTGGATTTGACGCTTACCTTGATGCTGTATTTCCCGGATGCCGATTTAACCGCTTCTGCTTCATAAAGCTTAAAATCTGCGGAGAAATAATTTTCATTAATCGGCTTTGCCTCAACAAAGGTTTTTCGATTGTTTTTCACTTTATAAGTAATTTGGTATGTACGTAACGGTACCAGCTTCTCGAGCTCCCCAGCAGCAATGGTAATCTCTTTTAGCGATTCTCCTTCCTCATGTATTCCTTCCAGCCTACTTCTATCCTTCTCATAAAGGCCAGTCAAATAGCTTTCCGTAATTAAGATGTTTTCCGTTACGGTGGGCGATTTCGCAAACGGGTTGCCAAAGACGATTCCTACAATGTAAGCAATGAACAAAATAAAAATAACGGCTGGAACGGACAGAATCAGAAAAGCATGCAGCAAACAGGAATTACGGCTTTGTTGAGCTTCTTTTGCCGTTCTCATTTTTATTTCCCCCGCAGTACAATTGAAATATATATTTTTTTCTATATTATACTATAACTCCCTTGCGAAAGAGGAAGACTTAAGAGGTGAAGCTAATGCAAATCGCGCTTAACTACATTTCTTTACGGGAATATAACCATGTGGTAATATAGCGTTATGAAAAATGATAAACTTTTTGAAATATTGGCAGAGCCCAATCGAAGATCGATTCTCGATTATTTGCGTGCGGGGGAGAGATCTGTCGGAGAACTTGTAGCGATTTCGTCACTGAGTCAGCCTGGTGTATCGAAGCATCTGCGGATTTTGCGGGAAGCGGGCCTTGTAGCGGTGCGGAAAGATGCACAAAAGCATTTGTATCGTCTGAACGCGAAGCCCTTAGAGGAGATTAGCGATTGGCTGGAGCCTTATCGGCTGTTCTGGTCCAATAAGCTGGATGATCTCGAGCGGATGCTGGATGAGGAATAACGACAAGGAGGAATAAATATGTTAGCTGTCATCACGCAAGTTGAAAATGGACATACGGTACGTTTCGAACGCCATCTGAAGCATCCTGTCGAGAAGGTCTGGGCTATGCTGACGGATAACGAGAAGCTGGCAAAATGGTTCTCTGAGCTTAGGGTCGATGACCTTCGAGAAGGCGGAATCATTAAGTTCGATATGCAGGACGGTACTTTCGAAGAGATGGAAATCATCGAGCTTAAGCAGCAGTCCGTTTTGGCGTATACATGGGGTGAGGATCAAGTCCGGTTTGAATTGTATCCGGAGCCGGAAGGCTGCCGCTTGGTTTTGATCGAGACAGTCAATAAGATTACTGCCCATACGCCAAGAGATATTGCGGGCTGGGATGTATGTCTGGATGTGATCGAGGCACTGCTGGACGGCAGAACAATTGAATCGCGCAAAGACATTTGGAAAATCAAATACGATGAATATGTACAAGCCTTTGAAAATTTGCCTCAAGCGTAGCTTGAATCGTTGAATCAACAAGCAGCTTGCGTTATTTGGATGTGAGAAAAATAATAGGTGCGATTTTTATATTTGTACTGGCTGGATTAGCGGAAATCGGCGGAGGTTATTTAGTTTGGCTCTGGCTCCGTGAAGGAAAGCCGCTATACTGGGGAATCGTTGGAGGAGCAGCGTTAGCGCTATATGGCGTTATTGCTGCGTTTCAATCCTTTCAATCGTTCGGAAGAGTGTACGCGGCATACGGAGGAGTGTTTATCGCGCTTGCTGTTCTATGGGGATGGCTCGTTGATAAGAAAACGCCGGATTTGTACGATTGGATTGGCGCTGGCATTTGCTTAATCGGGGTTTCGGTCATTCTTTGGGCGCCTCGGCATTAAGAAATGTGCAAGCAAGGGGATGCTGTGACGGGAGCTCCTGTTATAGAGCTAGAGTATAAGCATCCATTGGTGCCGTACTTGAAGAGGTTGATATGGCGACATATCGACGAATCTGGGTTGGTACCGCGAAAATTTCGCCCCCAAGACTTAAGTCTTGGGGGTGAAATTTTTTTTTGAAGACGTGATGAGAAGATGGACCGCGGTACTAACCCTACAATGGAGGTTTTACGATGAGTAATGAGATAAAAGCGGATGCGGATCATTTTTTATACAAAATCATTAATGAGGATAATCAAGCGGGCGTCTTCAGCAGACCTATGTGCACACGATTTCTATTTTGAGCTATCGCAGCCTATTCGAGTAAATGATGTGCAAGCGAAAGAAACGCTGCAAAGTGATTTGCTCTCCCAAAATCTTCGATTTTAACTAATCAAGCATGTGGGCAAGCGGTGTAAATGAGATATTCAGCGATTTAACGGACAGAGAATCCTTTATTTTTCTAATTCAGCGATTATTGTGGCGTTCGCGGACTCAGGTTCCGCTATTCACTCAAAAAACCAATTTTAACATCGTTTAAATGGATTTAACGGATCTCCTGTCCGCCTATTACGCCTAAATGGTCAAAATGCAAATATAACGGAAATACAGTCCTCTCACTACAAATTCATGTGTTGAGATTCATTAGAAAGAAGTAAACTTTCTTCGTCCTGTCTGATCCAAGGGTATGCGCTATTCTTTAGGAGGAGCTTTATTTTTACGTTGAGCGCGCTATGCATATGGTTTTTTACGATCTATTATATTTCGAAAATGGGCGGGTATCCGTTTAACTTCATTTTAGTGGTTTTTACCGACATCGTAGTCGGCATGAGCTTGGTCCTGTGCAATGTCGTCGTTTGGAAATAAACCGCAGACGCTTAAAGGCTGCAAAATGAAGCTTTCGCTTCAGGCTGCTGCTGTTGGATTCACCTGCGAAACAGCCAGCAGCCTAACGTCATTTGTACGATCCTCGGCGTCGACTAAAGTGAAATATGATCGCAAGTTTCACACGCTTCTTTTAAAAATGCTGATTTAGACGTAAAATATAAGAAACAACGGAGGAGAGAATGAAATGACGAATGAAGCAATAGCAATCAATCATGATGATCTTTTGGCAGATTTGGAGTACCGAGGGCTGGTACAGCAATTTACCAACCGCGAGGAATTACATAAGAAGCTCACCAGCGAGCGCGTTGTGCTCTACTGCGGATTCGATCCGACTGCGGACAGCCTCCATATCGGGAGCCTGCTTCCGATTCTATGCTTGCGACGCTTCCAACAGGCGGGACATATCCCGCTCGCGCTGGTCGGCGGAGGAACGGGCTTGATCGGAGATCCGAGCGGACGCTCGACGGAACGTTCACTTAACACGTCGGAGACAGTATCGCAATGGACGGATAGCTTAAAGCGTCAGCTGTCTCGTTTTCTTGATTTTGAAGCGGAGGAAAATTCGGCTAAGCTCGTAAGCAATTACGACTGGATCGCGCCGCTTGATGTTATTACGTTTCTGCGGGATGTAGGCAAAAACTTTACCGTCAACTATATGCTTGCGAAGGACTCCGTCGATTCACGCTTGTCATCGGGTATTTCCTTCACGGAGTTCAGCTATATGATTTTGCAAGCCTACGACTTCCACAAGCTGCATCAGGATCATAACTGCTCCTTGCAAATTGGCGGCAGCGACCAATGGGGCAACATTACAGCAGGTCTTGATCTAATTGGCAAAATGGGCGGCGGAGACGCTTATGGAATGACGATGCCTCTCGTTACAAAGAGCGACGGCAAAAAATTCGGCAAATCCGAATCCGGCGCGATCTGGCTCGACCGCTCGAAGACATCTGCGTACCAGTTCTATCAATTTTGGATCAACACGGAAGACAGCGATACGATAAAGTTTTTGAAATATTTCACGTTCCTGTCCCGCGCCGAGATCGAGGCACTTGAGAATGAGCTGCAGAATGCTCCGGAGAAACGTGCTGCGCAGCGTGAGCTGGCACGCGAAATTACCCGTCTTGTTCACGGCGAAGAGGCGCTAGTAAGCGCAGAGAAAATTACGCAGGCTTTCTTCTCGGGTGATGTCAACCAACTGAGCGAAGCGGAGCTTATCGAAGCGCTGCAGGACATGCCTACAACGGTGCTTACGAATAGGGAAGAGATTGGGCTGATGGATTTGCTGATTGAATCAGGAGCAGCGCCATCCCGCCGCCAGGCGAAGCAAGATATTACGAGCGGCTCGATTTCGATTAATGGAGCGAAGCAAACGGATGCTGAGGGCGTTGTCGGCAAAGAGCAAAGGTTATATGACAAATTCGTCGTCTTGCGCCGCGGGAAGAAAAACTACTTCCTCATTCGGTTCGAATAGTAAAGAACGTTGGTGAGCGGCGTTGGTGCTCGGACGAGCTGGAATTTCTGGAGTTAACTAGAGTTAAGTTGGAGGTAGCGGGATTAGAAGTAATTCTAATTAGAAGGTTTACTCTGGAGAAATTCCAGTTAGTTGAGATCCTTCGGTTTACACCTGCCCGAGCCCGACGAATCGCTTACTCTGTAAAAGCAAACAAGGCTGCCGATCATGATAATCGGCAGCCTTCTATTAATAGGTTAGACATTAACGGCAGTCGCTTCGACCATCCAGCTGAATGGATCAGCCAGCTTGCCCATTTGAATGCCGGTTAGCGTGTCATAGAGCTTCTTCGATAGCTCGCCTGTTTGGCCTTCATTGATGACCAGAACGTCGTCCTGCCAATTCAATTCGCCGATTGGAGAAATAACGGCCGCTGTTCCTGTTCCGAAAGCTTCTTCCAGCGCGCCGCTCCGGCCAGCCTCATATAGCTCTTGAATCGTAATCTGACGCTCGACAACCTCGATATCCCAATGGCGGAGCATTTGAATAATCGAATTGCGCGTAATTCCGTCTAAAATGCTGCCAGTTAGCGCTGGGGTGTACACGACGCCGTTCATTTTGAAGAAGACGTTCATGCTGCCGACTTCCTCGATATATTTGCGGTGTACGCCATCGAGCCATAGTACCTGGGAATAGCCTTTTAACGTAGCCAGCTCCTGCGCTTTCAGACCAGCCGCATAATTGCCTGCAGTCTTCGCCTCGCCGACGCCGCCCTTAACGGAACGGACGTATTCCGACTCTACGAAGATTTTTACCGGGTTCACGCCTTCGGTATAATAAGCGCCTACCGGCGACATGATGATGATGAATTTATAATGCGTAGACGGTGCCACACCAAGCTGGGCTTGCGTTGCGATGATGAACGGACGAATGTACAGCGACGTGCTTGGCGCATTCGGAATCCAGTCCTTATCAACAGCGATAAGCTGCTTCAAAGCTTCAATCGCGGTATCAACATCAAGCTCGGGAACGCTGAGACGCTCGTTGGAGCGGTTCATTCTTTGTATGTTTTTTTGAGGTCTGAACAGCAGCACGCGGCCGTCGTCGGTTTTGTACGCTTTCAAGCCTTCAAAGATCGTTTGTCCATAATGAAATACTTTTGCTGCCGGGTCTAATACGATCGGTTGGTAAGGAAGGATACGCGGCTTATGCCAGCCGTTGTCCGTCGAATAATCCATAATAAACATATGATCCGTAAAATGGTTGCCGAATCCGAGCTGATCCGCCGCTGGTTGTTGTTTCTTATTTTTGGTCAATTCGATTTCCAATGATTGAAGCAATTGGCCCATCTCCCTTTTTGATCATTAATTGAATGCTAACACTTCATACGCTATATTTAAAATATCTATTTTATTGAATGTCCATACTTTAAAGGTATGGATGAACGGAGTGAACGCAACGTAATGGACATGCGTCAGCTGAAGTACTTTTTAACTATAGCACAAGAAGGACAGGTTACGCGCGCAGCTAAACTGTTGAATATGGAGCAGCCGCCCCTCAGCAGACAATTGAAGCTGATGGAAGAGGAGCTTGGCGTTAAGCTATTTGAGCGCAATGGCAAGGGACTTATCCTTACAGACTCAGGAGAGCTGCTTAAGCAGAAAGCCGAATCTCTGCTTCTTCAATTCGATGAATCCCTCAGGGAGGTAAAGGGAATGGAGGAGGGCATTCGCGGCGTCCTGTCGATCGGATCGGTTGTATCCTGCATTTCCTTATTGCCTAAGCGAATTGAGCTGTTTAGAGACAGTTATCCCCAGGTCACGTTTAAAATATCGGAGGGAGACCATTTCTACTTAGGCGAGCAGCTTGAGAAGCGGGCCATCGATTTGGTTGTTGCGAGGCTGCCGTTTGAGGCGCAAAAGCATCCGCAGCAATATACCATTTTGACGCTGCCATCCGATCCGTTTGTTGCTGTCATTCCCAGCTCATGGACAGCCTATTCGAGCAAGGAATCGTTATGCATGAAGGATTTAGCTCAGTTTCCATTCCTCACCTTGAAGACGGACAAGACGACCCGGATGCATGAGCAGGTCGTAAATGAATGCAAAAGGCATGGTTTCGTGCCTAATATTATATGCGAATGCTCCAGCGTTGCGATTATTATGTCGCTAATTGCAGGAGGGATCGGCGCAACGGTTTTTCCGAAGTCAGTCATGTCTTCCTTTCCAAGCACTGTCATCAAAATGCTCCATATCGAGGATGCGGATTTCCAATCCGATGTCGGCATCCTATGGCTGAGAGATCATTATTTGCCTAAGCGTGCACAGCTGTTTATTGAGAGCTTTCGCTCGGAAATGTGAGGAAGGAGGCAGCAAATGGAATCCAACATTCGACGGGCAGAAGCCAAGCTTCGCGCCTATAAGCAAGAGCATGTCCTTGAGGTTCTCATGAACTTGCCCGAGATGTCAAAACAAAAGCTGGCCGCACAAATAGAGCTTATCGATTTCGAGCGGCTGTTCAAAGCGCTGGACGAGCATCATGAGTCCAACCAATCCAGCATAGCAAATGTAAAGCCAATCCCGTTTGAGGATTGGGACTGCTATGATGCGGGAGAACAGCATGCTTTTACGGAGCTCGGGTGGGAACTGCTGCGCAAAGGGGAAATCGGCGCTATCGTCGTCGCGGGAGGCCAAGGCAGCAGATTAGGCCACGATGGACCCAAGGGGACATTTGATATCGGCCTGCCATCCGGCAAATCCTTATTTCAGCTTCAAGCAGAAAGGCTGCTCATTCTATCTAGAAGAGCCGGCAAGCCTATCCCGTGGTATATCATGACTAGTCCGGACAACCATGATGCAACGGTATCTTTTTTTCAAAAACATCATTACTTTGGCTATTCGGCTTTGGACTGCTTTTTCTTCCAGCAAAATACGCTGCCTGCGCTTGATTTTGAAGGCAAGCTGCTATTAACGGACGATGGCGCCATTAAGGAAGTGCCAAGCGGTCATGGGGAATGTTTCGCTTCCTTAAAGCGGTCTGGCGCAATAGCCGACATGAAGCAAAGGGGCTTAAGCTGGCTATTCTATTACAACGTAGATAACGCGCTTATTAAGGTGGCTGACCCCGCTTTTATCGGCGTAGCTGCCTCGCATAACCATCCGATTGCCACGAAGGTGATCGAGAAGTCGGATGCTAAAGAGAAGATCGGCATCGTTTGCATGAATAATGGACGTCCGGCTGTATTGGAGTATAACGAGATTCCGGCAGAAATTAGCGAAGCAAGGACGATGGATGGGCATTTGTTTTATAGTCTGGGGCATATCTCGATTCATTTATTCAAGCTGGATTTCATTGAAGAGCATGCCGATGCCGATATCCCCTTTCATATCGCCTCCAAAAAGTTGGATTACTTAAGCAACGCAGGAAATAAAGTCATGCCTGTTGAACCAAACGCGTATAAGCTGGAACGATTTATTTTTGATTTTTTTCCGTATGCGGATCAATTGACCGTACTCAAGGCAAGGCGAGAAGATGAGTTTGCTCCTGTGAAAAATAAAGCTGGAGAGGACAGTCCGCAAAGCGCGCGCAATCTCGTACTCGCACAGCATAGGCGTATTTGGCAAAGTGCTGGCGAATAGCCTAAAATAGGTTCTTATTTCATTGATGACAAAGGTGGTAATTTGGAAGAATGGCTAAGGGCAAATATTATGTCGTTTGGGTAGGCAAAAAAACCGGTGTATTCGCAACTTGGCCAGAATGCCAAGCACAGGTTAGCGGTGTGAAGGATGCGAAGTATAAAGCCTTCGAGAGCAAGCCGCTTGCTGAAGCAGCTTTCAAGGACGGCTGGCGCAAGCATTGGGGGCAAGGGAGCGGCACTGCCGCCGCCAAGACAGGTACAAGCGTCAAGCAGCCGGTACTGTTTGGCGATGAAGCCTCTATCGACTATGACAGCATATCCGTTGACGTGGGCACTAGAGGCAATCCCGGCCCCGTTGAATACAAAGGCGTAGATACGCAGACCGGCGAAATTCTGTTTTATGTCGGGCCAATCGCTAACGGAACAAATAACTTGGGCGAGTTTATTGCGATCGTCCATGCCCTTTCGTACTTGAAGGAGAAGGGCAGCGGGAGAACGGTTTACAGCGATTCCCGGACAGCGCTCAGTTGGCTTCGCAATAAGAAGGTTGCCTCGAGTTTGAAACGGGATGCTTCTACCGCGAAAATCTGGGAGCTTACGGACGAGGCGGTGAGGTGGCTTCAAACCAATACCTATTCCAATAAAGTGATGAAATGGAACACCGAGGAATGGGGAGAAATTAAAGCCGACTTCGGAAGAAAATAAAACGGCATGGAAAAGCACAACTACTGGTTTCCTCGGAGCGATGACGGGGAAACTTTTTTGTGTTTCTTGAACGTCCGGCTAAAGTAGTAGATGTCGTTGAAGCCTGTAGCGGCCGCAACCTCCGATACGGTGAGCGGACTGTGGCGCAGCAAATAATCGGCTTTGCCGAGTCGAGTCATCGTAATGTACTCGGTCACCGTATGACCGCTGAGTTCCTTGAACAACCGGCTGAAATGGAAGCGGCTGAGGCTTGCCATATTCGCGAGCGTATCGACAGAAAGCTCATCTTGATAGCGCTTCTCTATATGCTGGAAGACGGGCGCAAAGCGCTCGATATTTTTCATCCGTTCCGCATATTCGTCCTGGGTAAGCACAGTAGCGACATGGCCGCGAAGCAGCAGCGTAAGCAGCCGGTAAAGCTCCGACTTAATCGCAAGCTCGAAACCGAACTCGCGTTCCTCCAGTTCTTTGATAATCGCAAGCATGCAGGAGGACACGTTGCTGTTGCCTGTGACATGGTTTTGCAGCAGCAGCCTGTTTTGCGTTATCGGGGTGATGAACTTGGTTTCGGCGGCGTCTACCGATTGGCTGTGCAGCAGCGAAATGTCCGCAATGAGCGCATAGTAGTACAAATGGGAAGAGAGACTGATGCCGTAGTGCAGCTCGTTGCTGTTGACGACAACAAGATCGCCGGCGGAGGCTATTGTGGTCGTAGATCCGCATTCGATCGAGGCTTGGCCGGTGACGATATATAGGAATTCAAGATGTTCGTGAAAGTGATGGGGGAAGATGACGACGCCCTGCTCATTAAAGGTAATACGGTGCAGCTTGATTGGAAAATGAGGGTCTGGCATGTCCATGGGCTCGCGCAGCGTTTCGAATTTTTCCATCTTCATCAACCTCCTGATCAGGATAGCACAATTGTACAAACAAACCGCACAGCTTTGCATGGTGTTAAGCGATGAAACCATTATAATACGAAAGTGTAGACGTGCAAAACCTTACTATGACAAAGGAGAGATTAGCAATGAAACCGGTACAAATTGCGGTTATTGGAAACGGCTCTATCTCATCATCTCATTTAGATTCATATAAGAATAACCCAAATGCGAACATTTACGCGGTATGCGATTTGAACGAAGAGCGCGCACAGGCAGCGGCGGAGAAATACGGCGCAGAGAAGATCTATACGGATTATCGCGAGCTGCTCGCTGATCCCGTTATCGAAGCAGTAAGCATCTGTACATGGAACAACACGCATGCCGAGATCAGCATTGCCGCGCTAAATGCGGGCAAGCATGTGCTTGTCGAGAAGCCGCTATGCCGCACCGTTGAGGATGCGCTTCTTGTTCAGGAGGCTGTAAACAAATCGGGCAAGCTGCTTCAAGTCGGCTTCGTTCGCCGCTATGATACGAATGCGCAGCTGCTGCGCGCCATGGCGGACAGAGGCGAATTCGGCGAGATTTATTTTGCCAAAGCATCAACGCTTAGACGTCTCGGGAACCCGGGCGGATGGTTCTCCGACATCGAGCGCTCCGGCGGCGGGCCGCTGATCGATATCGGCGTTCATGTCATCGATCTGTGCTGGTATATGATGGGACGCCCTAAGCCGGTTTCGGTTAGCGCCAATACGTACCACAAGCTTGGCAACCGCTCGAATGTGAAAAATTTAAGCTTTTATCAAGCGGCGGATTACGATGCAGAAAAAAATACTGTTGAAGATATGGCAAACGCTCTCATTCGTTTCGAGAACGGCGCATCACTGCTCGTAGATGTCAGCTTCACGCTGCATGCAAAATCGAATGAAACGGCAGTGAAGCTATACGGTGAAAAAGGCGGCTTTGAGATCGATCCGGAAACCGTCATTGTCACGGAGCAAAACGACACGATATTGAATATTTATCCGCAGACGGACAACAAAGGCTTTGATTTTGTCGGCGCATTCCAAAATGAGATCAATCACTTTATCGATTGCGTTTCAAGCGGATCACAGCCGATCAGTCCGGTTGAGGACGGCGTGGAGATTATGAAAATATTGGTCGGCATTTATGAATCTGCCGCCAAAGGAGCGGAAGTTCGACTATGAAATTAGGGATTAGCACATACAGCTTATATCAAATGCTGAGAACAGGTGAAATGACGATACAGGATGTTATCATCTATATAGCATCAATCGGGGCTGAACATGCGGAAATCGTACCGCTCGGCTTTAACCTTACCGAAACCCCGGAGCTTATTGAAGCCATCAAGAAGCAAGCGAAGGAAAGCGGAATCGAGCTGTCCAATTATGCGGTAGGCGCCAACTTCTCGGGCCTAAACGATGAGCAGTTCGAGCAGGAGATTGCCCGGTTGAAGCAAGAGGTAGATATCGCGGCAGCACTAGGCGTCAAGAAGATGCGCCATGACGTAGCTTCGTCAAAGGATCTATCGATCTCTAACTTTCTGCTCGAGTTGCCGAAGCTGGCGAAAGCTTGCCAAATCATCGCGGACTATGCAGCGCCGCACGGCATAACGACAAGCGTAGAAAATCACGGCTATTATATTCAGCATAGCGACCGCGTGCAGGCGCTAGTTGATGCGGTAGACCGTCCGAACTTCAAAACGACGCTGGATGTAGGCAACTTCCTATGCGTAGATGAGAATCCTGTTGCTGCGGTCGCAAACAATATTGGCCTCGCTTCCATGGTTCATGTTAAAGATTTCTACTATCGTCCAGCTGCCGGAAATCCTGGCGAAGGCTGGTTTAAATCGACGAGCGGCAATTGGCTGCGCAGCGCAATCGTCGGCCATGGCGACATCGCGATGCCGCAAGTGCTGCGCGCAGTGAAGGAAAGCGGTTATGATGATTATGTTTCCATCGAGTTTGAAGGGCTGGAAGATTGCCGCCTTGGAACGAGACTCGGCTTTGAATTCGTAAAGCGTGTATGGAACGAACTATAACAAGAGGAGCGTGCCTGATATGACATTGCCTATTATTACGAATAAAATCGGCGTTATCGTGGATAGCTTTCAGGTTGGCGTAAAGGAAGGCCTGCTCAAGGCGAAGCAGGTCGGCGCCGATGGCGTGCAAATGTATGCTGTTCACGGCGAGCTTGACCCTGCTGGTCTTACTGCAGCTGCGAGAAAAGAATGGAAGTCCTACATTGAAGGGCTTGGCCTCGATGTTTCCGCCTTAGTTGGCGATCTGGGCGGCCACGGCTTTCAGGACCCGGAGCAAAACCGCGCGAAGATCGATAAGTCCAAGCGAATTATGGAGCTGGGCTTGGAGCTTGGAACGAATATCATTACGACTCATATCGGTATCGTGCCGAGCGACAAGAACAGCCGCGTATACGAGACGATGCATAACGCCTGTGAAGAGCTGGCCCGTTTCGCCAACGATGTGAATGCATATTTTGCCATCGAGACAGGTCCCGAAATGTCGGCTCATCTGAAGTCCTTTCTGGACGGCCTCGGCACCAAAGGGGTAGCGGTTAACTTTGACCCAGCCAACATGGTTATGGTTACGGGCGATGATCCGGTTCTAGGCGTACATACGCTGAAGGATTATATCGTCCATACCCATGCGAAGGATGGCGTTAAGCTCGGTCATATCGACCCGCGCGACGTCTATGGCGATTACGGCTACGAGGTTACGCTTGACCATGAGAAAATTGCGGTCATGGCCGAATCCGGCTCGGCATTCCGCGAAGTACCGCTTGGAGAAGGCGGCGTGGACTGGGCTGCCTATCTGCGCGCGCTTCAAGAAATCGGCTATAACGGTTATTTGACAATTGAGCGTGAGGTTGGAACTAGCCCAGAGGCTGATATTAGCAATGCGGTACAGTTTTTGAAAGCTTTCAAAGGTTAGCGGCGGCTGCATTAACTGGAATAGCTCCCGCTAATAAAGGGATAACCGGTAAAATGTCTGCATGGGATGGATTACCTCCCGTTAAGTTGAAAAAGCTCTCTAGGCGAATGCCAAGAGAGCTTTTTTTGCCGCTTCTCTAGTCTTATTTTGCTGGCAGGAAGCGCTTTATCGTATAGCCGATTCGTTATTCACAAATTTTATGATTTAATTCAGTGTAAAGGTATAGGAATAAAGAGAACTTAAAGCTATAATGGTTTTAAGTAGATTTCCAACGTAAAACGAGCATCTGCTGCTTGCCAAAGGCGACAGCCGGTTACGGTTGGTGTATAATTATGAAAAAAGGTATTGGGCCTATAGCGACTGCTGGAACCCTGCCGAAAAATAACATTTAAGGAGTACTCGAAATGACTAAAACGCTTATTTTCGGGCATAAAAACCCGGATACCGACACGATTACATCAGCTATTGCTTATGCTGAGCTGAAAACAAAGCTAGGTGCTGACGTTGAGGCTATTCGCCTTGGAGACGTAAACGGCGAAACGCAATACGCGCTTGATTATTTCGGCATTGCAGCTCCTCGTCTTATCGAGAACGTTGCTGACGAGACGGACACGGTCATCTTGGTCGACCACAACGAGCGTCAACAAAGCGCTAACGATATCGATAGAGTACGCGTTTTGGAAGTTATCGATCACCACCGTATCGCTAATTTCGAGACAAGCCACCCGTTATATTTCCGCGCTGAGCCAGTGGGCTGCACAGCGACGATTTTGAATAAATTGTACAAAGAGAATGGCGTTGAAATTCGTAAAGAAATTGCCGGCCTTATGCTGTCTGCCATCATTTCCGATTCCTTGCTGTTCAAATCGCCAACTTGCACAGAGCAAGACGTAGCAGCAGCTCGCGAGCTTGCCGCAATCGCTGGCGTTGACGCAGAAAGCTACGGTCTGGACATGCTTAAAGCAGGCGCGGATCTAAGCGACAAAACAATTGCACAGCTGATCTCCCTTGACGCGAAAGAGTTCGCAATGGGCAGCTATAAAGTAGAAATCGCACAAGTAAACGCGGTTGACACAAATGATGTTATTTCCCGCCAAGCTGAGCTGGAAGCGGCATTGAACGACATCATCGCAACTAAAGGACTTGACCTGTTCGTGCTAGTCGTTACCGATATTTTGAACAACGATTCCGTTGCACTTGCACTAGGCGCTCAAGCTCATGCTGTTGAGAAAGCTTACAACGTAACATTGTCCGACAACAAAGCGGTACTCAAGGGCGTTGTTTCCCGCAAATCGCAAATCGTTCCTGTTCTTACAGAAACGCTGAGCAACCTGTAGGAAATTGGGCGGCTGCAGCCGTTCATTTACAAATAGCAGTCTGGAGCTTGTCCAACAAGTTTCAGGCTGCTTTTATTTTGCTATAATAGATAGAGAAGGAGCGGATGACATGTTTGCAGTTACCGAATACAGCGCCGAATTAATGAAGGACCCGTTTGGCATTTTGACAGGAAAGAGATATGAATTCATACTCGATCTTGACGTTGCCGACGATGATGAGCTTTACCACGTGGAAGGTGTAACGCTTCGCGTCATTTATGTCATTGAGGATGATGAATCAGCTCGGATTGTAAAATATGAGTTTTTGACGACCTCCTCCAGTACATATATCGATTTTGAGCTCGAAGAGGAAGAAAAAACGTTCGTGCTTGAAGTTTGCAAAGAGCACTTTCAAAAGTCTGAATAACAGTACCAAAGAGAGGGACACAGATGATGTGTCCCCAACCGAGGGAGGCCCCGAGGTGAGTTGGGTAAAGGGAGGCGGTACGGTAGAGATAGGCGGAATGTCTTCGCTTAAGCTGGACGAATCGCTGCTTTTTTTGGACAAAGAGGATACAAAAATAATTCAGGAGTACATAGGCAATCAATCGTATGATACTGAGATAGGCAGCGTATTTCCGGTAGATGAAAGTCAAAATTGGTTTGTCTTGTTTGAATACGAAGAGGTTGGAAATATTTCGGATAAGGAAAAGAATGAAATTGATGCGGGCAAGCTTCTCAAAAGCTATAAGAAAGGATCGGAGGAAGCAAATAAAGATCGAGCGGAAGAAGACCGTCTATATGTGAAGGGCTGGCATACTGAGCCTTTCTACAATGAAGCGAATCATACACTTATTTGGGCTCTTGAGGCTAATGACAGCCAAGGAAATTCCATTATCAATTACAATGTTCGGACACTGACTCGCAAAGGATACATCTCGACATTGCTAGTTACGGACATTGAAAGATTGGATAAGGATATCGAAATGTTAAATGCTATTATTTTACCAAATTATTCAGTTAACGCAGGACATCGCTATTCCGATTTTGATGCGTCAACGGATAAAGTATCCGAATTCGGCTTATCGGGACTGATTCTAGGAGGAGCGGGTTTGATTGTTGCGAAGAAAGCAGGCTTGTTAGTGGCTGCAGCGCTCCTGCTTAAAAAGTTTTGGTTTGTGTTAATTGCCATTCCAGCCGGAATATGGTCGTGGATTAAACGACGCAGGCAAGCGAAGCAAGAAAGAATGTAGGCATAGAACAAGCCTTATCCACACAAGAGAAAATGTTACTTTCTACCTAACATCCATTCCTTTTGTTATTTGTCACCCCTTAACCGCATAAAATTTAAAAACAGCTATTTTTTGCAGGTGGATGCAGAAAGGAGCAGGTGATGAACAGGGCTAGTAAAGACATCGAGCTGGCTGAGCAATTCGGCGCCCATAATTATCATCCCCTGCCGATAGTGATTAGCAGCGCAGAGGGCGTATGGGTGCAGGATTCAGAAGGTTCGCGTTACATGGATATGCTGAGCGCTTATTCGGCTTTAAATCAAGGGCATCGTCATCCTCGCATTATTGAAGCGTTAAAGGAGCAAGCGGATAAGGTCACGATTACGTCACGCGCATTTCACAACGAGGTGCTGGGCACGTTCTGCGAGAAGCTTGCAGCCTATACCGGCAAAGAGCGGATTCTACCCATGAATACAGGGGCGGAGGCGGTCGAGACGGCGATAAAGGCAGTGCGGCGCTGGGCTTACAGCGTCAAGCATATACCGGCCGAGCAAGCGGAAATTATCGTTTTTGAAGGCAATTTTCACGGACGGACGCTGACGGTTACCTCCTTCTCCTCGACAGAGAGCTACCGGCAGGGCTTTGGCCCGTTCACGCCAGGGTTTCGTGTTATTCCATATGGGGATCTGGAAGCTTTAAAGGCTGCGATTCACCCCCATACCGCCGCGGTGCTGATCGAACCGATTCAAGGCGAAGCGGGCATACGCATTCCGCCAAGAGGATTTCTTGCCGCTGCGGCTAAGCTGTGCGCGGAGCATCAGGTGCTGCTCGTCGCAGATGAGATTCAAACCGGCTTCGGCCGCACCGGACGCAAGTTCGCTTGCGACTGGGAGGATGTTGTTCCCGATATCTACGTTATGGGCAAAGCGCTTGGCGGGGGCGTATTGCCGGTATCGGCCATTGCAGCAAGCAGCAGCATTATGGATGTGTTTGAGCCAGGGTCTCACGGCTCTACGTTTGGCGGCAATCCGCTCAGCTGCGCCGTTGCAATCGCTGCGCTTGATGTGACCGAGGATGAGCTGCTGGCTGATCGCTCGCTTGTGCTCGGGCAGTATTTCTTATTGAAGCTCGCCCAGCTCCAGCATCCAGATATAAAAGAAGTGAGGGGCCGCGGCTTATTTATTGCGATCGAGCTGAATACGCCTGCTAGAGCTTATTGCGAGCGGTTGATGGAGCTGGGGCTGCTGTGCAAGGAAACGCATGACTATGTGATCCGGCTAGCGCCGCCGCTCATTATAACGGAAGACGAGATCGAATGGGCGTTTGAGAAAATTCAAGCTGTCTTCACGAATAGCAACTTGGCAGGAGAGTGACGGCTATGAGCATTCATCAGGTTGCCATTGTTGCGGTACCTTTCGGAAAAGGGGCCGGCACGCCAGGTGCTGAGCTCGGTCCGGCGCATATTTTGCATGCTGCAGGGCTAAGCCGCAAGCTGACGGAGCTGAATATTCCCTATCGGTTGGCAGGAGAGATCAGCGTCCCGGCGAAGCTTCCGCCTCTTCAGTCAGCGAATGCAAAGCATTTGTCGGAGGTGCATGAAGCCTGCAGCCAGCTATCGGAGCGCGTAGCTGAAATTGTGGCAGAGGGAGCTTTCCCGTTAGTTCTCGGCGGCGATCATAGCATTTCGATTGGGACGATTGCGGGCCTTGCCGAGCATTACGAGGATCTTGGCGTCATTTGGTTCGATGCCCATTCGGATCTGAACACGGAGGATACAAGTCCATCGGGCAATATTCATGGGATGTCTCTTGGCATCAGCCTTGGGAGAGGTATTCCGTTATTAACCGGATTAAGAGGCATTTCTCCTAAAATAAAGCCAGAGCACGTAGCGATCGTCGGGGCCAGATCGCTCGATTCCGGGGAGAAGGCGTACATTCGCTCCTTAGGCATCGCCTGCTATACGATGCATGATATCGATCGTCTCGGCATTGCGCGCGTGATGGAGAAAGTGGTTCAGCAGCTAAAGCAGACGACCGATGGCGTCCATGTCAGCTTTGACATCGACAGTCTTGATCCGCTGGAGGCGCCGGGCACGGGGACGCCAGTCCGCGGCGGGTTAAGCTACCGTGAAGCGCATCTTGCGCTTGAGCTTCTTTATCAGTCGAATCTCGTTACATCGGCGGAAGTCGTTGAAGTCAATCCAATCCTTGACCATCATGACCAGACGGCTAAGCTGGCCGTAGAGCTGATTGGCTCGCTTCTTGGCGAGCAGATATTGTAAGGATACCGAGCGTCCATTTGAATGGGTAGGAGGGATACGCCTATGCGGGAACCATTTCAGAACGAGCCATTTACCGATTTCTCGATAACCGATCATATTAACGATTTTCAGGAAGCGCTGCGTAAAGTGGAGTCGGAGCTTGGCCAGGAGTATACGCTGAAGATTGGTCCGGACCGCATCGAAACGATACAAAAGCGCAAATCGATCAACCCCTCCGATGTGAATCAGCTGATCGGCATCGTATCGCAGGCGGACACCGGACTTGCGCATAAAGCGATACTTGCCGCAGCGGCGGCCTTCGAGGACTGGAAGAAGGTAACGCCGCCTGCCAGGGCGAGGGTGCTTTATAAAGTTGCGGCGCTGCTGCGGCGGCGCAAGCATGAGTTCTCGGCTTGGCTCGTATACGAAGCGGGCAAAAGCTGGGCCGAAGCAGACGGAGATACGGCGGAGGCCATCGATTTTCTGGAGTATTACGGGAGGGAAATGGAGCGGCTCGCGGAGCGCCAGCCGATAGTAGCGATAGCGGGCGAGGATAATGAGCTGACATATATCCCGCTTGGAGTCGGCATTATTATTCCGCCATGGAACTTTCCGCTTGCGATCATGGCAGGCATGACGATGGCCGCCGTCGTTGCCGGCAATACGGTCGTACTCAAGCCAGCCAGCGCGACGGCAGTCATCGCTGCCAAGTTCGTTGAACTGCTGGAGGATGCTGGCTTGCCGGACGGCGTTGTCAACTTCTTGCCAGGGGCAGGAAGCGAGGTGGGCGATTTTCTGGTGGAGCATCCGTTAACCCGGTTTATTTGCTTTACGGGCTCGCGCGAGGTTGGCTTGCGCATTAATGAGAAAGCCTCGCTTAGCCAGCAGGATCAAAAATGGATTAAGCGCGTGGTCGCAGAGATGGGCGGCAAGGATACGATCATCGTCGATGAGGATGCGGATCTTGATCTGGCAGCCGAAGCGATTACAGCATCCGCCTTCGGCTATGCCGGCCAAAAGTGCTCGGCCTGCTCGCGAGCCGTCGTGCATGAGCTCGTCTATGACGAGGTTATCGAGAAGGTGGTTGAGCGGACGAAGCGGCTGAAGCTTGGAAAGGCAAACGAGCAAATCACCTATATAGGTCCGGTTATCGATGAGCGGGCATACCTTAGCATTTTAAAATATATCGAGGTTGGCCGCAGCGAAGGCGCTATCGTGCATGGCGGAAGAATCGGCGACAGCAGCGGCTATTTCATTGAGCCTACGATCATTAAGGATGTTGCCCCCTATGCCCGCATCGCGCAGGAGGAAATATTCGGCCCCGTACTCGCGTTTATTAAGGCATCCAACTTCGACGCGGCGCTCGATATCGCGAACAACACCGAATATGGGTTAACGGGTGCGGTCATCTCGCGGAACCGCAGCAGACTGGAGCAGGCACGCGAGCAGTTCCACGTAGGCAATCTTTATTTTAACCGAAAGTGTACAGGTGCTTTGGTCGGTGTTCATCCCTTTGGCGGCTTTAATATGTCAGGCACGGACTCGAAAGCAGGCGGGCGCGATTACTTGCTGCTCTTCACGCAGGCGAAGGTTGTATCGGAAAGATTCTGATCGTTATTTGCGAGCGGATTGGGCAAGCAGGGTGCCAATCCGTTCTATTCCTCGTTCAATATCATCCTCGTTTACGTTGGTTGCGTTTAGCTTCACGATATTTTCCCTCTCGAAATTCGCCAAATAATCCCGGTCCAAAGTGTCCAGAAGGATCGATTCCTTCTTTAATTTTGCAATCAGCAGCGGAGCGGAAATCGTTTTGTCCAGCAAAATATGCGTATGAATGATCGGATTCCTCGAGCGTTCATAAGTGAAAGCGCCGCCGCTGCGAGCAGCCTCTTTTGCAAGCGCAGCATCTAGCAGCTTTGCCCTAGCCGCGTATCTGCTGCGGATTTTGGCGCGGTGACGATCGAACATGCCGCTGCGCAAATAGATTTCAAGAGCGGCCTGCGACAGCATGGAGCTGTCGATGTCGTCATGTTTCTTGTACAGCCGAAACGCTTCAGAGAGTAGATCGGGAACAACGGCGATGCCGATGCGCAGGCCGGGAAAAATAATTTTGGAATAGCTCTTCAAATAAATGACATGCGACGAATCGTCATGGGCGAATATCGGATCGGCCTTGCTGTCCCGCTCGAAGTCGGCGAGGAAATCATCCTCAACGATGTACACATCGTATTTGGCGGCCAGCTTCGCAAGGCGCTTCTTTTCTTTGTTCGTGTAAGAGCAGCCCAACGGATTATGGAAACGCGGCATCGTATAAAAAAACTTAATGTCCTCCGTACGGAAGATTTCCTCCAGCCTGTCAAAATCAATGCCCGCAAAGCGACGCTCGATGCCGATGACAGGCACGCGGCGCGTCTCCAAATATTCGATAAACAGATGATAGCCTGGCTGCTCGATCAGCACCTTCTGCTTGCCATTTGGGAAGGGCATAGCGGCAAGCAGCGACAGCGCCTGCTGTACGCCGGACACCACAAAAACGTTCCGCTCCGCGGTAAATACCTGATAGCCCATTAATTGCTTGCGCACGATATCGATCAGAGAGGCCATTCCTTTGGCAGTGCCATACACGAATAAGTCCTTCTGATACGTGTCGATCGCTTTATTGATGCAATGCTGAAAATCCAAATAAGGGAACACATTCGGATCTGGAGCAGCAGCCGCAAAATTCAAAATAGGAGATGCTTCGCTTTGATCGGAATCCGTCCCTTTGACAACGTAATAGCCGCTCTTTGGCATCGCGTATATAAGATGGCGCTTCTCCAGCTCATCCAGCGCTTTAATGATCGTGCTCTTGCTGCAGCCATACTGCTCCGAAAGCGTGCGGATCGAGGGGAGCTTCTGTCCATCCTTATAGGGCTGCTTCAGAATCAATTCCTCCAGCTCGTTCATGAGCTTCAAATACATGTACATCGGACATGCTCCTTGCTGTTATCTGTAACGGTACAGATAGCGGTTTTCCTTATTGTAGCATGCATGGCTGGGAGATACGATATAGCTAACATAAACAGCCACAAGGAGGTACGTCATGACAGCAGCACAATTAGATGCCAAAACAAAGCGCTTCGCATACTCTGCGATCGTAATTTATTCGACCATTATAGGGCTTTCTTTTCTTTTCGGAAAATTAGCCTTAACGGTGGCAACGCCGCTGGATAGTCTCGCTCACCGCTTTACCGTTTCCTTTACCGCGGCAACCATTCCTGTTCTATTCGGGTGGGTAAAGCTGCAGATCAAACCGCGGGATGTACTCGCTATTCTACCGCTAGCCGTTTTATATCCGTCGATGTTCTTTGCTTTTCAAGCCTTTGGCTTGCAATTCACGACCTCCGCGGAAGCGGGCATTATTCACGCGACAGTGCCGATCTTTACGATGGCTGCGGCAGCCTATTTCCTGAAGGAGCGGACGACGAGGCTGCAGAAGCTTTCGACGCTTCTCTCCGTAGCAGGCGTCATCTTCATATTTGTCATGAAAGGAACGACGATTGATTTTGCTAATATGAAAGGCACGCTGCTCATTCTGTTGTCAGCCCTCGCATTAGCCGGCTATAGCGTGCTTGCAAGGAAGCTTACTACGCGGATGAGTGTGATTGCCATGACTTATGTGATGACGGTGATCGGCTTTCTCGTTTTTAATGTAATGGCGGTTGGCAAGCATGTGGCAGAAGGGACGCTGTCCCTTTACTTTGAGCCGTTTGCAAGCGCTGTATTTCTATTTTCGATTCTCTATTTGGGTGTGCTCTCCTCGCTCATTTCCAGCCTGCTCAGCAATTACGCCTTATCGAAGCTGGAGGCATCGAAGGTGAGCGTGTTCAATCATCTTGCTACATTGGTTTCGATTGTTGGAGGTTTTGTCTTCTTAAATGAACAGCTTGCGTACTACCACCTTATCGGCGCGGCTGTTATCATCGCGGGGGTACTGGGCACGAATGCGGGGACAAGGGGAAGGAGGAAAGCGGCGCTTCCTCCCAAGGCGCTTGATCCAACGGCGAAACGCTAACTACGTAATAGAGGAACGGATAAACAATAGCGCCAGATAAAGCGGCATAGCGGAGAGATTAAGTACCTCCATAGAAACCGGCTGAGTGGCAGCAGTATTCGTTACCCGAACCCTTTTAACGGATAATAGATCAAATAACGCCATATCAGCAACCTTTTTCTAACATTTGGACGGTATGATCACGTATTGGATAAGCATGAGAATTTCCAGTTATGTTTCATTGATCGCGCCAAACGAAGGAATTAGAAGGAGCTTTTCCCGTTAGAGGTGTCCACAGAAAATAAAGTGTTAGACTGAAGAATTAAGTGGTAGACTAGGAAAATAAAGATGTAGACTGAGAATTTAAAGTTTTAGACTGACGATACACCATTTAACGGGCAGCAGTGAAGTAACGGAAGTAACTATCCATCCATTAATTTCATTTATATCTGATATCACAAATATTAATTTCATCTATATGAATGCCCTCGTTATAATTAGCTGTAGTTAAGCGCTAACGGGCTGATTAACGCCATCAATATCAATAATATTTTCTCTGACGGGAGAGCTGGTACATGGGGAATAGAACTGATTTTTTGAACATGAATATAGCAGAATTAAACAAACATGATGTGTCTCTTAAAGAAAGGTATGCTGAGTATAAGAATCAGACAATGAAAATGGATATGTCCAGAGGAAAACCGTGTCCTGAACAGCTTGAACTTTCCAGAAGCATGCTTGATATAGTCACATCCAGTGACAGCTTAAAGGCGTTGGACGGATCGGATTGTCTTAATTATGGTGGTATTGATGGGATACCCGAAGCTAAAGAGCTTTTTTCACAAATACTTGAAGTTAGTTCAAATGAAATTATAATCGGAGGAAACTCAAGTCTTACTCTGATGCACGATACTCTAAGCAGAGCGATGCTTCACGGTGTTTACGGCGGCGAACTGCCATGGGGAAAACACTCCACTGTTAAATTCTTATGCCCAAGTCCAGGTTATGACAGACATTTTGCCTTATGTGAACTATTAAATATTGAGATGGTCGCAGTGGATATGCTTAATGATGGTCCGGATATCGAAGCAGTTGAAAAACTTGTTAGTCAAGATGATACGATTAAAGGAATATGGTGCGTTCCAAAATACAGCAATCCTGATGGCATTACTTATTCGGATGAGACTGTTGACCGACTTGCCAGTATGAAAACGAAGGCAAGAGATTTTAAAATTTTCTGGGATGATGCTTATGCTGTGCATCATTTGACTGACAAACCCGATCATTTGAAAAATATCCTAAGTGCATGTAAAGAGGCTGGAAATCCTGACCGTGTTTTTATATTTTGTTCTACTTCCAAGGTTACTTTTCCTGGAGCCGGTGTTGCTGCTATGGCAGCAAGCGTTGAAAACATAAAATATATTAGGAAACAGATTGCTGTCCAGACAATTGGTCCCGATAAGATCAACCAGCTAAGGCATGTCCGATTTCTGAAGGATATGGATCATTTACGAAGTCATATGGAAAAACATGCGGCTATTATTAAACCCAAATTTGAGATGGTCCTAAATAAATTAGAGTCAGAGCTGGGTGGGAAGAATATTGCAACCTGGAAAAAACCAAATGGAGGATATTTCATTAGTCTGAATACATTGGACAGTTGTGCCAAGATCGTTGTAAAAATGGCAGCCGAAGCCGGTGTTACATTGACTGCGGCCGGAGCGACTTTTCCTTACGGCAAAGACCTGCGCGACCGTAATATACGCATAGCCCCTACCTTTCCATCTTTGAAAGAACTAGAGAAATCAATCGAGGTATTATGTATTTGTATCCAATTGGCAAGTGTTAATAAAATTCTAACAGAAAGATAGTTGCTTCAAAACATATATTGCGCTAACGGAGACGTTAGCGCAATACAACAGCGGCAGTCTAAGACTTTATCTTTGAGTTATAGTCCGCCGCTGTTCCATTTTAAGAACTAGTCTAAACTGGCGTAAAGTTTGGATATACCTATTTATTACGATGACAGCTTTACTATAATTGGATATCATTGGATCAAAAGGGATGCTGGAAGCATTGTGGGGGTTGGTCCAATGAACGTGAATAAGGAAAAGTGGATTATAGAGGCTGATATAGCAAGCATGCAAGCGGCTATGGGAGCGGGCTGGTTAAGCTCGGAAGAGCTGGTGAAGCTGTACCTGGCTCGGATTGAGAGATACGACGGAGAACTTCGCTCTATTTTGGAAGTTAACCCGGATGCGATTGAAATCGCCAAAGCATTAGACAAGGAACGAATCGAGCAGGGAATCAGGGGAAGCCTGCATGGCATACCGATCCTGCTCAAGGACAATATCGATACGCATGACAACATGCACACGAGTGCAGGCTCGGTCGCATTAGCGAATTCCTACGCAGCGGCGGATTCCTTCGTTGCATCTCAGTTGCGCGCAGTTGGAGCCGTTTTGCTCGGAAAAGCGAATATGACGGAATGGGCCAATTTCATGTCCAGCTCGATGTGGGCGGGCTACAGCTCAAGAGGAGGACTTGTGCTTAATCCATATGGACCGGGAGAGCTGTTCATTGGCGGCTCTAGCTCAGGCTCAGCGGCTGCGGCTGCCGCGAATTTGGGAGCTGGAGCAATCGGCACGGAAACCTCCGGATCGATCATCAGCCCTGCAAGCCAGACGAGCTTGGTAGGCATTAAACCGACGATTGGCTTAATAAGCCGAAGCGGCATTATACCGATTACGAACAGTCAGGATACAGCCGGTCCGATGGCAAGAACGGTGGCGGACGCAGCCATCCTGCTTGGAGCGTTGACGGGTGCGGATGAGAAGGACGAGGTGACTGCAGCCGGGGTGAAGCATGCTTACCGGGATTATACGCCGTTTTTGGATGCGGACTACTTGAAGCAAGCCCGGATTGGAATTCCGCGTTTTTACTATAAGGATTTAGACGAAGCTAGACTCGTCATTATTGAAGGAGCAATCGAGGTTTTGAAGCAGGCAGGAGCAACGATTATTGACCCTGTTGAGCTGCCGTGCGAGCAGGTCGATTGGGACTGGCATGTGCTGCGCTATGAATTCAAAAAATATATCAATGACTATCTCGGCAATTTGAATGAGTCGGTTCCCGTTCATTCCTTGCAGGAGCTGATTGCCTATAATGAGGAGCATGCAGAGATTGCCTTGAAATATGGCCAGGATACGCTCATATCGGCAGAGGAAACGAGCGGGACGCTGACCGAGCAGGAATATGTGGATAGTTTAATTAGAAATAAGGAGCTGGCAGGCAATGGCGGAATTGATCATGCCTTGGCGGAGCATCGATTAGATGCGCTGCTGATCCTCGGCAATGAGGAGCTCGATGATGTTGCCGCCAGAGCAGGCTATCCCGTCATTACGGTGCCAGGCGGATTTGCGGAAACCGGCATCATCGCAGAAGGCGGCTATACGACCAAAGGGCCGCAGGGCATAACCTTTATCGGCACAGCCTTCAGCGAGCCGACTCTCATTAAGCTGGCTTACGGCTTCGAGCAGGCGACTAAGCATCTTTTTCCGCCATCGGCCTTCAGTTGAAATCAAATAGGCGCAAGCATCAGGTTTTATAGCCTCGTTGCTTGCGCTTATTTTAATGAAATGCTACAACCGAATTTTAAATGATTTTTTCGTTAGCGGATAAAGCCATTTTACGCCGCTTGGCGTGAGCGTGTCCGCGATGAGATGAGATAAATAACCGAGCATGGCGACGATTGCGACGCCTTCGATATGCAATTGATTTTCGAGTCCCCAGCCAATCGCTCCCCAAATCGGGACCACCCATATCGTATGCGTCATGCCGCGGTGCTTCAGCCACGGTACCCATGCGGCAAACAGGCCAAAGCCGATAAGCCAGTTCATCTGGTAATAGTAGCCGGCGTACATGACGAGGCAGCCGACGATGCTGGCGAGCACATTTCGGATGACGCCTTGCTTAGCGACGAGGCCGAGCAGGAAGACGGCTGCGGCGACGCCTATGTATAACGGTGACGGTGATCGATCGGTAAAAAATAATAGCAAATGATGCCGGCAAGCAGGAAGCCTGACCAGAGCGTAAGCTCGCGGATAAGCTTGGAGATCTTGCTAAGCTTGGAACTAAGCATGCTAGGGCCGTCCAGATCGGCGCTTAATGCGGAGAAGCCGGCTACTGCAATGTACAAAGCGGCATGCTCCAAAGTGAACGGGTAATAGATCGAAGCGGCAGCACCGACGGCTGCTCCGATGGCAAGATGAGTCTTTCCTGTCATAATTCCTCCTGTGACTGACTATGCTTATGCATGTATGATGACAGCCTATATTATAGTTGTTCCCGGTTAACCTGCTCATTGCGTACCATTTGCTCCAGCTTCTCTACCAATCGGTCATGCGAGGGGTCTTTTTTGCCAAAGCTGAAGAGCCTTTTTCGGTTTTGCTTTTTGAGCAGCTCCAGCAGGTAGAGCTTTTCTTTTAACGTAAACATGCTGATGAAGAGCCTCCTATCTATTCAGCCTGCCCCTACCGTACCTTATGAACAAAATCCCCGATATGATGATAGCCGGCACCCTCAGCGATATATGCGCATTCGAGAAAATCATGATCATAGTAGGGGCTCTTTCGTTCTGCTTTTTTATAATTATAGAGGAAAGAGTCGAGGCAAGGAAGGCGAACACGCAATAAATAACGTCATCGTTAAGTAAAGGTATGGAATGCAAATTTTGAAATTAAAGAGGAATCCATCATGCTTGAGATTAGTAGGCTGCTCGACAGGTTTGATAACCTAAGAGCAGTCTATTCTTTTTTAATGGAATGGAATAAATTTTTATTGATTTTTAGTAAAATAAAAGTATAATTTTACTCATCATACAGAAATCGCTTACAGCAAGCATTTGATGTCCACAGGAAGGAAGGGTAGTGTGGCTACGATCAAAGAAATCGCACAAAGAGCCAATGTGTCGATCGCAACGGTATCTCGGGTGCTTAATTATGATCCGGGCATTTCGGTAGCAGACGAAACCCGCAAGCGTATTTTCGAGGCTGCACAGCAATTGAACTACAAGACGCTGCGTGAGCGCAATGGCGCTGCTGCCAAGGAGCACTGCCTTGTCGGGCTTGTGAACGGGTATTCCGATCAGGAGGAAATGCTCGATCCGTATTATTTGGCGATAAGGCTCGGTATTGAACGGGAATGCTTTCAGCGAAAGCTGGATTTAGTTAAATTATATATGCAGCCCAAAGGAAATTTAGAAAGCAAAGACTGGCCTGGCGAGAAGCTCGACGGCATAATTGCGATTGGGCGGTTTGAGAAGGAGGATTTGGATTATTTTCCGATAGGCCTTGGGAACATCGTCTTCGTCGATTCCTCACCTGATGATAACCGCTTCGACTCTGTTGTCATTGATTTGCGCAAGTCGGTTTCCGAGGTTGTGGACTATCTTATTGGGCTGGGCCATACCGCGATCGGTTATATCGGCGGGCACAATAAGGTCAACAATAAGCGTGTGCGGGATGAGCGCGAGCAGGCATTTATGGAGCGTCTAGCCGCTCATGGCCTGTACGATGCGGAGCTGGTTTTTACAGGCAGCCACTTATATTCCGAGGATGGCTATAAGCTGATGAAGAAGGCTTTATCCAGAGCAAAGCTGCCAACGGCGTTTTTTATCGAAAATGATTCGATGGCGGTTGGCGCGCTGCGTGCGCTGCATGAGGCGAAGGTGCAGGTTCCGCAGGACATTTCGATTGTTGGATTCAACGATATCGCCATATCTGAATTTTTGCAGCCGCCGCTTACGACGGTAAAGGTTCATATGGAGCATATGGGCGAGACCGCGGTTGAGCTGCTTGCCGATCGGCTGGCCGCCAAGCGGGAAATTGCCAAAAAAATCGTTTTGCCGACCCTTTTGCAAATACGCGAGAGCAGCGGGACGCCAGCTAAGAAATGATTGGCACTGTGAATAACGGAAGTTATTAGAATATGCGCGGAGGTGGCTGGGTTGTCTTTGTTGCTGAACGGTCAGAACGTATTGCCGGCTGTGCATAAGCTTAAGGATGTGGAGGCGGTGCTTGCCTCGCCTTATGCTTTTATGGTGCTGCTCGGAGGACATCTGGGACAAATAAAAAATATCGTTGATTTGGCAAGGCAGCATGAGAAAAAGGTGCTGCTGCACGCCGATTTGATTGATGGCTTGAAAAATGACGAATACGCAGCCGAGTTTCTCTGTCAGTCGATACGTCCCGCGGGCCTTATATCCACCCGCTCAAGCGTAATTGGCCGCACGAAGCAGAACGGGCTGATTGCGATTCAGCGGCTTTTTCTAATCGATTCGGACGCCCTCGAGAGAAGCTATACGGGCCTAGACAAAAACCGTCCCGATTTCATTGAGGTCCTGCCGGGTGTCATTCCGGACATCATCAGCGAGGTCAAGCAGCGAAGCGGCATTCCGATTATTGCGGGAGGGCTTATACGGACCCAGGACCATGTCAAGCAGGCGCTCGAGGCCGGCGCAACGGCTATCACGACATCGCGGAAAGAGCTTTGGAAGGCCGAGAATTAAAGAGTTTCGCTTGCAAGGAGGAGGGTGGAAACGGATGCTTCGTTTATATCGGAATCAACGAAGAAGGTAATGGCGGAGCTGCTTGCCAAGACAGGTATAACGGCTGAGCAAGTCGCTGGAATCGGAATTACGAATCAACGGGGAACGAAGGTTGTTTGGGACAAGAAGACCGGTCAGCCCATTTATCACGCGATTGTTTGGCAGTCTCGTCAAACCGCTGGCATTTGCGAAGGTCTTAAGCAGGGCGGATATGAGCAGCTGTTTCACTCGAAGACTGGATTGCTGATCGATGCTTATTTCTCGGCACAAAGGTGAGCTGGCTGCTGGAACATGTCGATGGCGCCCGCGAGCGATCGGAGAAGGACGAGCTTCTGCTTGGCACTTTATTTGCATATCCATTTATGATCTTATTTTTATTGATTGGTATTATTTATTATTCATTGGGTTTAGGAAAAAATTAAATCTATTAATTAAACTCCCCTCAGTACGATATTGTTTTCTGACAAAAACTCGGACATTGTCGTACTGCAGGCAAATCGATCGTTCGACTGTAAAAAACAAGCAGGTAATCTGATTATTCAACTACCTCGATCTGCTTCCGAACCGTTTCCAACTTATAGACCTTGCTGTAGTCTCCGTCCTGAAGCGTAAATTCCGCAACTGCCGAAACATCATATAGGCCGGACTTTTTAAACTGATATGGATGCTTCTCTGATATAACCTCATTCACTGACATTGGACGTATAACCCCGACATCGGTTCTGACAATCGTGTTAATCGCCTTCCCAGTACTGTCCCGTATGACAAAGTAGAATACCGGCTCCCCGCTCATAATCTCGATTGTCCGCTCAGCCTCATTTTTCAATTCAACCTCAATCGGAAAAGCCTCATTTGTCTCAACTAGCTCCTGAACTGAAACATGAATGGAAAAAAGATCGTTTTCAGCGCTTGCCGTAGTAGAGGGGTGAAGCTTTGTCTTTGCTATAGATCCGGGTTCTGAAGACTGGCAGCCAAGCAAAGATAATAGTAGGATAAGGATAATTACCAGCTTATTCAAATTAAACACCTCCAACCAAACAGACGTTATGTGCTATGTTTTTGTTTCAGCCAGGTTTATATAGGCTGACAATATCGTAAAATTAATTACTTTGAAGGGATGATAAACCAATGATTAAGAGAAAAGTAATGTTTGCCGTTATCTTGGCCGGCTCGTTAATTTCCAGCTCCATCTTTACTTACTTTGCGAGTGCAGAGGATGCGTCTGCTCCTGAGATGAAGGCGTTTAAAGGAACGATTTCGGAAATCGAGCTGGCAAAGCTGCACAAAGTGGATCGATTGTTTGAGCCATCCATGGCGGCTGAGAAGCGAACTGAACGATACAATGGCTGGCATCGTGCGGTAAAAGCGGCCATGGCTTTTGCGAAATAATCGTGCTATAATGTCGATAAGTTAATAACGGTTGGAGATCAGGAGAAACCACGAAGACCGCTTCCAAACCCATTTTATATGGCTAGGAAGCGGTTTAAGTGGTTTTTTTGTTTATATATTCTAAATCATGAGTAACCAAATGAATTTGGCAGAACATTAATGGGTAGAGAATCGGGAGGCAATCATAATGACAAATGATAAGGGCAAGGAAATTTTTGCAGCGCAAAATCGCGAGCAGGTGCTGGCAGAAATGCAGGCTTCACCGCATGATGTGCTGGTAATTGGCGGAGGAATTACGGGGGCAGGCATTGCGCTTGACGCTGCCGCTCGCGGGATGAAGGTAGCGCTGGTGGAGATGCAGGATTTTGCGGCGGGAACATCTAGCCGTTCGACGAAGCTTGTACACGGCGGCTTGCGCTATTTGAAGCAATTCGAGGTAGGCGTCGTAGCCGAGGTCGGCAAGGAACGAGCTATCGTATACGAGAATGGACCGCATGTGACAACGCCGGAATGGATGCTGCTCCCGCTCTACAAGGGAGGCACCTTCGGCAAATTCTCAACCTCGATTGGGCTGCGTGTCTATGACTTTTTGGCAGGAGTCAAAAGAAAAGAGCGGCGCATGATGCTTAGCGTGGCGGATACGCTGTCGAAGGAACCGCTATTGAAGCGCGATGGCTTGAAGGGCGGCGGCTATTATGTGGAATATCGGACGGATGATGCGCGGCTGACGATTGAAGTGATGAAGAAAGCGGTAGAAACCGGCGCTTTGTCAGTCAATTATGCGAAAGTGGAGACGCTTCGGTACGATAACGATGGTAAAATAACAGGCGCGCTCGTTAAAGATACCATTAGCGGCACAGATTATGAGATTAAAGCAACAAAAATCATCAATGCAACCGGACCTTGGGTCGATGATATACGGGAGATGGATGGCTCCAAAAAGGGGAAAACGCTTCGTCTGACGAAGGGCGTTCATCTCGTGTTCGACAAGAGTCGCTTTCCGCTTCGCCAAGCGGTGTACTTCGATACGCCGGATGGACGCATGGTATTCGCGATTCCTCGCGCCGGCAAGACTTATTTCGGTACAACCGATACCAATTATAAAGGCAACACCGTGAATCCGGTTATGACGCTGGAGGATCGGACCTATTTGCTGAAGGCCGTCAATTTTATGTTCCCCGAGCTGAAGCTTGTTGAAGCGGATGTCGAATCGAGCTGGGCAGGACTGCGCCCGCTTATCCAGCAGGAAGGAAAGTCGCCTTCGGAAATATCACGCAGAGACGAAATATTCGTATCGCAATCCGGCCTTATTTCGATTGCAGGGGGCAAGCTGACAGGCTATCGCAAGATGGCTGAAACGGTTGTCGATAAAGTAGTTGAGCTGCTAGGGCAAGAAGGGAGCGGCGTTAACTTTGCGAAAAGCGCAACAAAATCGATTCCGATGTCGGGCGGAGACCTTGGCGGATCGGCAGGCTTTGAGCCATTTTTACAGAAGAAAACGGCTGAAGGCGTTCATTTTGGCTTTACGAAGGAAGAGTCGGCCTATCTTGCGCAGCGTTATGGCTCCAATGTCGATCATTTGTTTGCGATGGCTCAAGGGGCGGCAGCATGGGCAGCTTCGCATGAGCTTCCGCTCGTGCTGGCGGTGCAACTGCGCTACTCATTAGAAGCCGAGATGACGGTGAAGCCGACGGACTTCTTTATCCGCCGAACAGGCGATTTGTTCTTCCGTATCGGCTACGTGCAGCAATGGAAATGGCATATCATAGCCGCAATGGCGGATCGTCTGCAGTGGAGCGACGAGCAGCGTGCTGCTTATACAGCGGAGCTGGAGGAGAAGCTGGTGGAGGCGGTTGAGCCGCTGAGAAGCTGATAGCTCGCATCTAAAAAAAACTAGAGAGCCAAGTGTGATTTGGCAATATGATTGAACGCAACCCTTTTCAAAAAATAGAGGTTTTTTCGAAAGAACGAGACTGCTGGTATTACGATACCGGCAGTCTCGTTCTTTTAATAAAGGCTATAATCAACCTCGTATCCATCGGGAGTTGATAGCTGGAAATAATAAGGCTGAGTATTGTCTAAGCCTTCTATAGTAAATATTTTCAGTCTCGAATGGACAGGTCTTCCAATCACTATAATTTGTTGATTTTTTATCTTTAAAGAGGTTATGTCTGTGTTCATGACGACAACTAATATTTTTTTTAATCGGTCATTGATAGGTGCAGCTTTTTCCATTTCCTTGACTATCCCGACATTATGGGTGAAATCATAAAGTACCGACGCATTCATGGGTGAAGTAAATATGCGATGCTTTGCATAATGGATTCGATTTGGCACATACGACCAACGACCAATACTGCTATGCCAATAAGGAAGATAAGACGGTCTTTCCCAAGATGGCATATCCAGAACAACGGTATACTTTAGATTATTACCATTATGAATGACCTTGCTGATTGATTCTATCGTTTTAGGTATTTCACTATGGCTGAAGGGTGGATTACGTAAAGAAGTTGGCTGGGAAGGCTCAAGTGCTTTTATTTGTTCTTCACAAGCAGGTAGTTGTTGTGCTGCGACGGATGGAACATTTACAGCTAACAAGAACGCAGTCAGTAAAGTTAAGGGGATTTTTTTTCTGTTCCTCATAAACGCCTCCTTTTCAATATCGCTTTTTTGACGTTAATTTGTGTTGCTAACGGATTTCTTATTCCAAAGTTATAAGTGTCAAAACGCATCATCATTCGCTTTGGTTGTTGCAATTGAAGCTAATCATACATATAATATACATATGAGCATGTATTCATATGTTGTGGATTGTTTCTATAAAATGATTGAATAAAATGATTCGATCAGAGCTAAATGGAATAATGAGGTATGAAGCAGACGAATAGAGTTTGAATCGGAGGTTGCGTTAGATGAGCAAAGCAAATGATGAGCATAAACAAAGCTTACGGATAGCAGCAGATGGAAGGGATAAACAGCAGGATGAGCATGGACATTCTGATGGGAAGAGCGAGCATACGCATGACCATAGTGGTCTTGATCATAAGCATGACCTTAACGGACATGATCATAAGTATGACAACGTTAACAAGAAGCGCACAAATGGCAATCATATCGATCATTCGCACGGACATCACCATGGTCACTCGCATGGACATCACGGTCATTCACATGCCCCTAATAATAAGGCTGGTCTGCTGATTGCGCTTGTCATCACAGCTGGAATTATGATATTGGAGTTTGTCGGGGGCTTAGTGACGAACTCTTTGGCGCTGCTGTCCGATTCCGGTCATATGCTGAGCGACGCCGCTGCGCTGGCACTGAGCCTGCTGGCGATGTGGTTTGCGGTGCGACCGAAGTCGACCAAACGTACGTATGGTTTTCATCGCTTTGAAATATTAGCCGCTTTGCTGAATGGCGTCACGTTGTTTGTCATCGCGGCTTTTATTATCGCGGAGGCGATCAAACGGTTCGGTGAGCCGCCAACTGTGGCGAGTGGTTCGATGATGATTATCGCAGGCATTGGTTTGCTGGCTAATATGGCGAGTGCGTGGTTTCTTATGCGCAAAGGCGACGTTAAGGACAATTTAAATGTACGCAGCGCTTATCTCCATGTTCTTGGAGATGCACTTGGCTCCGTTGGTGCAATCATTGCCGGTATTCTCATGTCCTTGTTCTCGTGGTATATAGCGGACCCGATCATAAGCGTAATCGTTGCGGTTCTTATTTTGAAAAGCGCATGGGGAATTATTAAATCTACCGTTCATATTTTAATGGAGGGTACGCCGGCTAATGTGGACGCAAGGCAGATCGAGGAGACGCTGCTTCGCATCGGTGGGGTAAAAGATGTGCATGATCTTCATATTTGGACGATTACGTCTGGGCTGGACGCCTTAAGCTGCCATCTAATCGTCGAAGACAGCGTGGACTGCCAGAAGGTTTTGCAGGAAGCGATTCAGCAAATTGCAGATGATTTTCAGATCGAGCATACGACGATTCAGATCGAAAAATCGGAGCTGAAGCATTCGGTTTTAAAGGTGTAGGGACTGTATTGAAGAATAAACAGAAAAGCAGGTCGCGATGCTTTGTTGAAGCATTGTGACCTGCTATTTTGTGCGCGTTTAACGGGTTGCGGCAATTGATTTGGCTTTGTATACCTGCGAGCCGACCAAGAAGGAAACGACGCCCCACAGCACCATAATGCCGATTCCGATCCAGAAGGAGCTGGATGCTACGCCTGATGCGTAAATGAGGCCGTCCCGCATGCCATCGACGAAGTAGGTGAGCGGAAGCATTTGCGTGACCGGCTGCAGCCAAGTCGGCAAAGTTTCGAGCGGGAAGAAAACGCCGCTTAGGAACATCATAAGCATGCTCGCGATGTTCGCCATCCCCATGTAAGCCTCCATCGATTTGCTGAACGAGGAGAACAAATACCCCATCGCATTAAATACCAATCCGCCTGCAAAAAAGGCAATGACCAAGCTGAACACGTTAATATGAAGATTTGCGCCAAATCCGAATACGCCAATCAACGATAAAATAACGATTTGGATGACGCCGAGCATGAGCCGCACGACCATGCCGGCTAAGCCGTAGAGTCCCATTTTGGCAGGAGTCATGCGAAGCCGCTTCATCAAGCCTTTCCTGCGCATCTCGACGAGCTCGACCATGCCGAACAATCCGCCTTGGGCAACGGATAATCCGATCATGCCGGTGAGCAGGAAGTCCGCATAATTCAAATCGTCTGCGCCAGAGGAGACCGAGCTTTTGGTTAAGCTGAACGTAGGTGTTTCTCCGGCAACCGTCCAGTTCGCTTGCTGGATAAATTGATCTAATATGCCGGCTATTGCTTGAGTAGTAGCGCCTTGTTCATCAGCCTTGTTCACAACAAGCTGCATCGTGGTGGAGCCTTCTGATTCAGGCAAAATAATAAGGGCGTCGATATCTTGCTTTTCAACCAGCTCATTGCCGGCTTCTTTCGTAACGGGCTGCTCTTCTTTGAACTCGAGCACAGGAATTTGCCGCAGCTGCTCAAGCAGCATGCTTGAGGTTGCATTTGGCTGGGGATCAACAACAGCGATTTTAGCTTTAAAGCTATCGCCAGAGCCGCCTCCGAAAATAATCATAAATAACACCATTAAGATAACGGGAAAAAAGATGTTCCAAAACCATACTTGTTTCTCGCGAAACATCATTTTGATTTGCGCGGTGAACATTTTGGAAAATTGCTTGGCGTTGTTCATTTAATCCCTCCATTCCTTGCCGGTGAAGGCGATGAATACATCTTCAAGGCTCATTTCGCGAATCGAAATTTGCTCGACCCGGAAACCGCGGTCTTTCGTAAAGCCGAACAGTTCATAAAGTGTTTCTTCCGGCTGCGTCGTCCATAGCTGGAGCGAAGCGCCTTCACGGCTTGTTCTGACAACAGTAGGTTGGAGGAGAGCTACCTTCTCCGTTTCGATTGCTGCTTCGGCGCCGTCAAGAAAGGTGAGACGGACCTCGCGTTCCTTCGTAAGCCGATCGATGAGAGCAGCTGGTGTGTCGAGCGTGACGATCTTCCCTTGATCGACGATGCAGACGCGGTCGCTCAGCTTCTCGGCCTCCTCCATGTAATGCGTCGTAAGGATTGTCGTTTTGCCGAGTTCCTTCAGCTTAAGAATGATATCCCATATGTTGCGTCTAGCCTGCGGATCAAGTCCGGTCGTCGGCTCGTCAAGGAAAATGATCGTCGGATCATTTATCATTGCAAGTCCGATCGCTAGCCGCTGCTTTTGGCCGCCGGACAGCTTTTTGACATGCTTATCACGTTGATCCGTGAGGCTGATCATCTCGAGCACCTCAGCCGCTGGTCGGGATTTCGGATAAAAGGTCGCGAACAAATCCAAATTTTCTTCTACCGTCAACAGGTCGAACAAAGCGCTGGACTGCGGCTGCACGCCGATGGACACTTTGATTTGCTCACTATTTTTGGACCAATTTAAAGCACCGAACTCAATTTGGCCCGCGTCAGGCGATTGCAGTCCTTCAATCATTTCGAGCGTAGTCGTTTTTCCGGCGCCGTTAGGGCCAATAATGGTGAACACTTCGCCAGCTTCCACCGTGAAGCTGATGTCTTTAACTGCGCTGACTGAGCCGTAAGCCTTTTTCAAATTGCGGACTTCTAAAACGGGCATTATGTAACCTCCTCAAAGTTTGGTGAAGCAAGCTAGCTTTGGAAGCGAAGGCTTAAGAAGTGAAGTTGGAAGCATGGTCTCCGGTTTCTTTTATCTGCTACCGTCATTTTAACCGTATCCATTTTATGTGAGTACCGCCTTGAGCATGCTTTTAATCTCGGTCTGTAGGCGGAGAGTGGAATTGTTGCTGCACATGAGCATCTGTAGGAGCGCAAACCGAAGCGCAAACAGAAGCAGTAAGGGCGAATATGGGCAATATTGCCGCTGAGGCGCATTTGAGGGCAGATAGAGGGGGAGCGGGCAAAAAAAAAGAAGAGCCATCCGCGCTTAATCAAGCGGTCGGACGGCTTTTCTTTTGATTAAGTGCTGAATACTTGGCTGACTTGGCGCTGCGGGCTGCTGCTTCTTTGAAGGAAGCGGACCGAACAGCAGCCAATGCCACTTGTATGGCGCGCATAGCGATACGATCACCCAAGGAACAAGCAGAGCAAGCACGAACCCTCCTGCCGCCCAGATGTGATACAGCAGCGGATAGGCGCTTAGGTTTATTTTGCGGTATAGAAACAAGATGACAGGATGGACCAAATAGATGCCAAAGGAGGTCGCTCCAATATGAAGAAGCGCTCTGACCACCCATTTGCTCCATGTGGTATGGATCCAAAAGGAAAGTTGAAGCAGTACAATGCCCGCTGTCACGCAGCGCAGCTCGTCCACCAGATCTAATAGATCCGTATTGATTACCGATATTTTATATACCCAGTTCTCGTAATAAAAATAAACCATAACCATGCTCGACGATAAGAATAATACCCATAGCACAATTGTCGCGATTATTTTTTGTGGCGTGGCGTTTTGTCGTGTGAGGTTGATCCATTCAGCAAGCTTCACGTAATAAATGCCGATAAACGCGCCAGCCGTAAAATAAAACATGTAGGTAAACGAATAGCTGCCTGGAGTTGTAATATGAAGCAGCGTGATGATTTTAAATATAAATAGCCATTGCACCAGCAGTCCTATCCAGGCGATATGCTTGCCAAGCGATGGAAATCGTTTGAGGGCATACAGCATGAGCGGAGCAAGCGCATAAAATTGAATAATAATAACGACAAAATATAGATGCGTGTAAGTTTTGCCGATGACAAGCAGCTTGAGAAATTTAAACGTCGTAAAGTAGCTGATAAACGTCTGGATGTCAGTAAAGCCAAACTGCACCAGCCTCGTAAAGCCAAAATACAAGAAGGAGAATAAGAGAAACGGAATCAATATTTTGGACATTCGTTTTTTGTAAAATTGTCCGATCGTTTTTGCGGTGAAGGGTTTGTCGCAGTTGTTGTAAAAAAGGACAAAGCCGCTTAGAAAAATGAAGACGGGAACTGCAAATTTGGTAAAGTTGTTTAAAAAAATGTAAAGCGGATAAAGCGTAGCTTGGTGATCGTAGCCTGCTACAATCGAAGATGTTGCGTGAATCATGAGGACCGCTAAAATACCGAAGGCTCGAAAGATGTCCAACTGGGGCAAATACGGTCTGTTTGCAGCGTGTTCCATTAAAATCCCCTTGTTTTTTATAGGATGCTAGAGCAGTAATGAAGACGATGAAACCGCCACTATCGATATTATAAGGTCAGTCCTAATTTCAGCCAATACTTTTATTTTTTAAGTCTCACCGCATTCGAAGCAGTCCTTATTCAGTACAGACAAAATGGATTCAGCTTGATATGATAGACTCTGTTATGTTTACCGTCCTCATAGGATGGATCTTGGAAAGGGGCTTCTTGCTCTCATGTGGCTTACTTATTCGGTAATCGCTGCCCTAATCTTTGGCGTGCGAGGCATTCTGTATCATTGGACGAGTCAAAGGCCGCTCAACCGTAATTTACTGCTCTGCGGAACATTTAGCATGGGTGCAATTATAAACGGCATTTGCGCGCTCGTATTTTCGTCGGATTGGACGATGGCAACGCTAATCGGGATCCAAATGGGATTGTTCTCCTTTGGCGGCAATGCGAGCATGTTTAAAGGCTTTGCGGTAGGAAAGGCGTCGCTCGTCGCGATTTTAACGGCGCTGCCGTCGGTTGTTGTGGTCATCGTTGCTTTTGGATTGTGGAACGAGAAGCTTCATGCTATGCAGCTTATTGGGTTTGTCGTTATTATAAGCGGCGTGCTGCTGGTTCGTATGTCTAATGACATCTCGCTGCGGAATTTGCAAGGAGCGCAGTGGGGCATGCTGGCGATGCTGTTGTTTGCGGCAAATGATTTGTCAGGCAAATGGTCGACGATGATGGAGGCGGATTTGTTTCCAACGATGTTTTTTGTGTTTATGACGGGAACGGTCTGCTTTGGCTTATGGTGGCTGCGGGATTTGCAGAACGAGCGGGGCAAGCGAGCGCTTGCTCTTCAAAGCGTAAGTCCGGCAGGCGGTGGGGTGCGCGTGTCGCAGCATGCTTCCAGCAGTATCGCAGACAACCATCCGATTGCATGGAGCGTCAAGCGTACTTATCTTGTCGGACTCGCCATCGGGATATCCAATGGGGTTGGCATGATGCTTATTGTAACGGCATTCTCCCTTGGCAAAGCCGGGCTCGTATCCGCGGTTGCTGCCCTTAATGTATTGATTGTCCTTCTTTATACGCGCTTCTTCGTTAAGGAAAAGTTCAAACGAATTGAGGTTATGGGCATTACACTTGCGTTCGCGGGTATCCTGCTTTTGCGATTGTTTGGGACATAGCGATTAACATGTAGAAAAAGCTTTGTAGCGGAGGTTGGTCAATTGGCGAGTTTAAAGCGAAGAGGCCAGCACGTATGAACATCAATAAGGGCAGCTCCAACTGGTTGAAAAAACCTCATTGGGCTGCCCTTATTTTTTCATATAGCTGCCGCCTTATTTCATGACTGCTGGCCGGGACGAATGCGGACGACGCCGATATCTGTTGCGTTGATGGCAAATGCATTGCCGCCCTGGTTGATGGATGCATTAGCGCCTTGCTTTACGTTAACGAAGGTTTTGCCGGTGTCTTTTTTTACCCAGTTGCCTTGTTTAGAAAATTTACGAGTCATTTCCTCACCCCCCTTCAAGCGTCTTTAGGAGCGCTGCCAAAATGAAGAGAGGGCTAGTATTTCCTGCTTTTTTTGCTTTTCTTAAAAATTTGTACAGTTGCCGCATTGCTGGCAAGCACATTGCCATGCTCAGCACTCGCTTCGGAAGATTGGTAGATATTAATGATCAAATATTTGTTTTTTCCTACTTGATACTTTATCGTTTTCACGCTTGAACGAACCATCTGTGAACCCTCCCCTGCCAGCCAGTTTGACTTTGCAAGTTAGTATATGAGAGGAATAGACAGGCTGTATCCGCGAATGATAACCGTCAAATCTATCAATTACTCATTCCTTTTGTAATGCGAGGGTGTCATGCCCGTTAGTTTCTTGAACATACGGTGAAAATGCGGAAGACTCTCGAAGCCGCATTGCTCAGCGATGCCAGCGATATTGGCATCGCTCTCCATAAGCAGCTCCTTGGCGCGAATAATCCGTTTGGTCGTCACGTATTCCGTCACGTTCATGCCCGTCAGCTTCTTAAAGACGCGCGAGAAGTGGGCAGGGGTAACGGAGGCGCGCTTCGCCAGCTGCGACAAGCCGAGGGGACTGCCCGGATGCTCATCGATATAGGTTAAAGTAGCGGTCATCCAGCCCGGTGCTGATGATGATATCGGTTGCCCTTCCTCAGAAGGGTTAAGGGTACGTCCGAGCAGCAGCAGCAGCAGCTGCAGATGAAGCAGAACGGCCTGGCGGTAGCCCGGCAGCTTATCTGACTCCTCGTCATGTATGCGATCGATGAAACCGATAATTTGCTGCTTATCGGCAACAAGCACTGCCGGCAGCTTATAGGCTTTGCGGCGCTTGGCCTGCTCGAAGCAGCGCAAATAGGAGAAGGCGTCGCCAAGCGGCGGGCTGTGAACGAGCGAAGCGTTAAAGAACAGTGCGGTTGAGGTCTTAGGATCTTCAGAATCGGGAAAGGAACGGTGGATGGTGTTGCCGGGAATGAAAAAGATATCGCCGGGGGCGGCGTCATAGAAAGTTTGGTCGATAAAAAAGGTGCCTCTGCCGCTATAAATGTAGACCAGCTCATACCAATCGTGGAAATGGTCGGGCAGCTCGTTTTGCGCGCTTTTGGTATCCCGATAGACGCATTCGAATGGAAAAGGGGTATTGGCATCGAACCTTTTGCGATACGGATTCATCGCTTCACCTCATTCGAGTAGTTTGTCAGCCTGATTGTAGCAAATATCAAAATAGAGTACAAATATGCGAGTATTGATTATTTCAGAGATCAATATTGTTTTTTATAATAAAGAGGAACCTAATCGGCTGGAAAAGAGGCGGAAGCGATGAGATTGGATGCGCATCAGCATTATTGGAGCATTGAGCGAGGGGATTACGGCTGGATTACACCGGAAATTCCGGTGCTGTACCGAGATTTTTTGCCGAAGCATTTAGAGCCTCTTTTACATAAACATAAGCTGGACGGATCCATTGTTGTTCAGGCGGCGGCGACGCTTGCGGAAACCGACTATTTGCTCGCATTAAGCGCCTCTTCCGATACGATAGCAGGTGTAGTGGCTTGGCTGGATCTTGCTGACCCTGATTACCGCACTCATTATGAGCGCTTTGCGCAGCATCCGAAGTTTGTTGGCTTCCGCGTCATGATCCAAGAGATGGCTGATGCAAACGCGATTCTTGCGCCCAGCTTTGTGGAAGCGCTCACTTTTTTTGCGGAGAAGGGTGTGCCCGTTGATTTGCTCGTCGTATCGCCTCAGCTCGAGCCATTGATCAAGCTGCTGGATAAGGTGCCCGGCCTTCATGCGGTTATTGACCATATCGCGAAGCCGCGTATTAAGGACATGTTGCTTGAGCCTTGGAAAAGCCAAATGAGCCAAATCGCCGCCCATCCTCAAATTTACTGCAAGCTATCGGGCATGGTGACCGAGGGGGGCCACGATAGCTGGAAGCCATCTGATTTCAAGCCCTATATCGAGCATGTGCTCGGGGCATTCGGGGCAGACCGAGTGATGTTCGGCAGCGATTGGCCGGTCTGCCTGCTGGCAGCAAGCTATGATGATGTTGTGGCTGTGCTTGAAGAGGCTCTGCCGGAGACGTGGACGGATTCGGAGCGGGAGCGGCTGTTCGGACTAAATGCAAAGGAGTTTTATCACCTATGACAACGTTAAACCATAGCAAGTTGAATGAGGAACAGACGCGATTATACGAGGCAGCGAAGCAAGCGAAGGTGACGGTGCTGCAGATTGGCGAAGGCAATTTTTTGCGCGGCTTCTTTGACTGGATGCTGCATGAATGCCGGAAGAAAGGCTTGTATGAGGGCAGTATCGCGGTCACGCAGCCGCGTCCTGGCGGCAAGCCGAAGATCGACGCGCTCGCTGGGCAGGATGGATTATATACGCTCGTTATTCGAGGCTTGGAAGATGGGGAGCGCGTGGAGCGGACGGAAGTGATTTCGGTGTTCAACAGTGTATTTGACCCTTATTCGGACTGGGAGGCTTATCTCGCTTTAGCTGAAAATGCTGACCTGCAGGTCGTCGTATCCAATACGACGGAAGCGGGGCTTGCCTACCGGCCGGAGGAGCAGGCAGAAGGGCAGCCGATTCAGTCGTTTCCCGGCAAGCTGACGCAGCTGCTTTATCGCAGATTTAATCATTTTAACGGTGATCCTGAGCGCGGCTTGGTGTGCTTGCCCTGCGAGCTGCTGGAGCGCAACGGCGATGAGCTTCGCAGCTGTGTACTCCGCTATAGCGACGATTGGGGCTATTCCGAGGCATTTAAAGAATGGGTCATTAAGCATAATCGGTTTTTGAATTCGCTTGTCGATCGGATCGTTACGGGCTATCCGGATGAATCACAGGCAGAGGAATGGTTCAGCGAATGGGGTTATTCCGATTCGATGCTGAGCACGGCGGAGCCGTATCATCTGTGGGCGATCGAGGCGGAGCCGGAGCTTGAGAAGCTGCTGCCGCTGCGGGAGGCAGGCCTTAATGTGCACTGGGTTCCAGATTTGAAGCCGTTCCAGCTAAGAAAGGTAAGGATCTTAAACGGAGCGCATACGCTCATGACGCCGCTCGGGCTGCTGCATGATGTGGAGCAGGTGCGCGAGGCGATGGAGCATGCGGTGCTTGGGACGCTTGTGAGGACGACGGTAGAGACGGAAATTATTCCTTCGATTTCGGCTAACGAGTCAGAGCTTCGAGCTTACGCGGAGGATGTGTACGAGCGTTTCTTGAATCCGTTCATCCGTCACCGGCTTGCTGATATTGCGATGAATAGCTTAAGCAAATTCAAGGTGCGGCTGCTGCCTTCGCTGCTTCATTATGCGGATGACGGCAAGGCAGTACCGAGCGGGCTTGCGCAAGGCTTCGCCGGCTTGCTGCGTTATTACAAGGTGAAGCGGACTGAGGCGGGCTTCGAAGGGAAGACGTTAAGCGGCGCTGCTTATATAGTACGGGATGATGCTGGCATGCTGGAGACGATTGCGGCGGTATGGTCGGAAGCGGAGAAGCAGCGTTGGCCTCTTGAGCAGACAACGAGCAAGCTGCTTAGTCTTGCGGGCATTTGGGGACGTGATCTAGCTGTCGAATGGCCTGCGTTAGCTGCTGCTGTTCGTGCGAAAATAGCGGAAATGGAGGGAGTTGCGAGTGAATAGCTGGGTCAGATTGCATGAGGAGGACCATGTCATTATCGCGCTGCAGCCTTTTGCCAAAGGGGATCAACTGACGCTGGAAGCGGGGAATACGCTTACGCTGCAGGATGAGGTGCCGAAGGGACATAAGTTGCTTGCGTGTGCAGTCATGAAGGGCGAGCATGTGCTGAAGTTTGGCTATTCGATCGGGGTAGCAAAGGAAGATATCGAGCCGGGCAGCTGGGTGCATACGCATAATATGGGTACTGGCTTGAAGGGCTTTCTGGACTATTCCTACGAGCCTGCGAAGCTGGAGCCCAGCAAGGCATCGTCGATTGATGCGGGCCGCACCTTCCAAGGCTTCGTCCGCGAAAATAGCGACATCGGCATCCGCAACGAAATTTGGATTATCAATACGGTAGGCTGCATTAACAAGACCTGCGAGATCGTAGCTAGAAAAGCGCATGCGCTCTATGAGGGACGCGTGGATGGCGTATATCACTTTGCGCATCCGTTCGGCTGCTCGCAGCTTGGCGATGATCTTGTGCATACGCAGAAGCTGCTCGCCTCGCTCGTGAACCATCCGAATGCAGCTGGCGTGCTCGTCATCGGCCTCGGCTGCGAGAATAATCAGATCGATGCGTTCAAAAGGGCGATTGGCGATCATAGCCCGGAGCGGGTGAAGTTTCTGAAGTCGCAGGAGGCGGAGGACGAGATCGAGGATGCGCTTGCGCTCGTTGAAGAGCTGGTCTGTTACGCCGAACGGTTTAAGCGCGAGCCGGTTCCGGTGTCGAAGCTGAAGCTTGGGCTAAAATGCGGAGGCTCGGACGGCTTGTCCGGCATAACGGCCAATCCGCTCGTCGGCGCGGTGTCCGATCGCTTGATCGAGGCGGGCGGAACGGCGATTTTGACCGAGGTGCCGGAGATGTTCGGAGCGGAGACGATTCTGATGAACCGTGCTGCGGATGAGCAGGTTTTTGGCAAAATCGTTCATTTGATCAACGATTTCAAGCAATATTTTATAAAGCATGATCAAGAAATTTATGAGAACCCGTCTCCCGGCAACAAGGCCGGAGGCATTAGCACGCTGGAGGAGAAGTCGCTTGGCTGCACGCAAAAGGGCGGCCATGCGATCGTGCAGGACGTTGTGCCTTACGGGGAGCGCATTACGAGCAGCGGGCTTAATCTCTTGGAGGCGCCGGGCAATGATCTCGTTTCGGTAACGGCGCTGTCCGCGGCGGGCGCGCATATCGTGCTGTTCACGACGGGCAGAGGAACGCCGTTTGGCGGGCCGGTGCCGACGGTGAAGATTGCGACGAACAGCGAGCTCGCCGGGCGCAAGAAGAACTGGATCGACTTTAATGCAGGCCAGCTTCTTGAGGACAAAAGCATGGAGACGCTGACGGATGAGCTGTGGGAGCAGTTGATCAGCCTTGCTTCAGGCGAGACGCAGACCCATAATGAACGCAATGGCTTTAAGGAAATTGCGATCTTTAAGGACGGCGTTATTTTGTAGGAGCGTTAGGCGGCAAGCTTATGCATAGGTTTCGGCATGGATTCTCATTGGAGCGTTAGGCGGCAAGCTTCTGCGCAAGACAAGGCGTGGATTCACATAAGGAGTGTTGAGAGATGAAATATCGCAAGCTTGGAAAGACGGGCCTAGAGGTGTCGGCGCTCAGCTTCGGGGCATCGTCGCTTGGGTCTGTGTTTAGGGAGACCGATGATGCGGAAAGCGTGCGCACGGTGCATACGGCTGTGGACATGGGCATCAATCTGATCGACGTGTCGCCGTATTACGGCTTGACGAAGGCGGAGACGGTGCTGGGCAAGGCGATAGCGGAGCTTGCGAGAGATCGGTTTATTTTGACGACGAAGGCAGGCCGTTATGGCACGGATCAGTTCGACTTCTCGGAGAAGCGTATCATCAGCAGCGTAGAAGAGAGCTTGCAGCGATTGCAGACCTTGTCGATTACATTCATCGCCATTATCCGGCTAAGAAGTTCCATATGTTCGCTCCCGGCGAGCGGCTTATTTATATGAAATAAACAGTTTAGAGTTCTTATTTCAGCTTAAACACGACAACGCCGGCGATCATGATGCCAATTCCGATCAGCTTATTGGCTGATAAAGGCACCTTATCGACGCCGAACAGTCCGAGGCTGTCAATGATCAGTGAGACAAGCAGCTGCGTAGCAAGCAGAAGCGCAACCGAGTAAGCAGGACCAAGCGTCGAGATGCCCTTCATAACGGTAAACACAATCATAACGCCGAACGCGCCTCCGAGCCAGTATAGCTTGTTCACGGTATACAGCTTGGATAGGCCGCCGTCCTTGACCATTAGCAAAATGAGCAGCGACAGCAAAAACCCGGTGCCATGCACCCAAGTGTTTGTAAACCAGAAGCCTGCTTTATCGCTGAGCCTGGTGTTGAATACGCCTTGAAAGCTGACCAGAACGCCAGCAAGCAGCGAATAAATAATGCCCATCATGAATAATCCCTCCAACCGGATAAGTTAACGGTATAAATTGCCGCTGGCAAGCTCTCGAAGGCGAATCACGTTACGAATATAGATGGCGCCGCGCTTTCGCTCGATAATGCCGTCAGCGGCAAGCTTCGTGATGACGCGGTTTAAATGGCGGTAGCTGGTTCCGAGCAGCTCGGCAACCTCCGTCAGCTTCTCTGTCTTCATCTCTACAAGCGAGGGGGTAAGCGGATCTTCGGACATAATAGAAATAAGGTAGCTCGACAGGCGATTTTCTACCGGATACAGCAGGTTAAGACTTGATACATACGAAACCGTGTGCAGCTTGTGGCTGATTTGCTTGATGATGAAGGTTAGGAAGCGCGGGTCTTGAAATGCCGTTTCCCGCAGCGCCTCCGTCTTAATGGCAATAAAGTGGCTTATGCCGACCGATTCGACCATGCAGCGAACCGGAAGGCCGGTCATAAGCTCCATATCCCCAATGATCGCAAGCGGTTCATTGAAGCGCAGCAGTACGGACTTTCCGTTCGGAAGCGTCGTGTAAACCTTAATTTTCCCTTTTACTAATAGGAATAGCTGATCAAGCTGATCGCCTGGCGAGCAGATCGCTTCTCCATTCTCGTAAGCCAGAAGGTTCATCATCACAATGCTTGCCGCATCAAATATGATATCAAGCTGATTTTCGGCTACATATTGGGCAATGCTTTCTTTGTTATGAATCTTTTTCATGGTCCCTCCGTCAACTGTTGAGTAGAAAAGCAACTGCCAGTTATTATCCTCATTTATTATTTTAGAAACAGAACGTGAATATGAAAAGGACATATGTCCCATTCTCAAAGATAAGTTATCTTAAATTTTTCTATTCCGCTTCTTTTTGTACGCTGCCATTTCAAGGTCCACATGAATTTGCTGGCTGCAGGGCAAAATAAGGGGAGAGCGATGACTGGAGGATGATCTGCTGTGGCCAATAGAGGACTTGTAACGGCGATTGCCGCTGTAGGTGCAGCGCAACTGCTTAAGCTGCCATTGCATTATGCAAAGACCGGTAGATGGGAAATCCGAAAATTGATTGGATCGGGCGGTATGCCTAGCTCACATTCGAGCGGGGTATCGGCTTTAGCTGCATATACGGCAACCAAATGCGGCGTGAAGACGCCAGAGTTTGCGATATCGGCGATGCTTGGCATTATTGTTATGTATGACGCTATGAATATTCGCAGGCATGCAGGAGAAATTGCTATGCAAGTGAATGATTTGGATGTGGATGTCGAGAAGCTGGCTGGCAAGCATCCGGGAATTTATCATATGCGCCGGCGTAGGCGGCTCAAAGAAAGCTTAGGCCATCAACCACGCGAGGTTGCGGCAGGCTCTCTGCTCGGCCTTTTGTTTGGGTTCGTTGGCGCAATAACCGGGTCAAAAAGATGACAAAAGCAAAGTCGGGATTCAGATTGGATGAAGGTTTAGGCGTTCATGCGCTTAAGCCTTTTTTAGTTTGAAGGTCCATTGTTTGAAGCTCAATTCGATTTTTCGATTCGGATAGCCGGGTCGTTTTCGTTCTTATATAATGGTGAAAGATGGAATTTTATTTGAAACGATATAAGGGGGATTTTTTGCAAATGACGGAGCAATTATTATGGATGCATGGAGCACCGTATGCAGTAGGTAATGCGGACGAGGATTGTCCAGCTATCACCCCATATCTTGTGGAAGGCGACCATTCTCCCGCGATTATTATATGTCCTGGCGGCGGCTATCAGGGAAGAGCCCCTCATGAAGGGGAGCCTATCGCTCAGTGGCTGAATGGGCTGGGCATTTCTGCTTTCGTTTTGCGCTACAGGGTGGCCCCTTATCCGTATCCATGCGCGCTGCTGGATGTACAGAGGGCGATACGTACCATCAGATTCAAAGCGGATTTGTTCCGAATCAATCCGAACAAGATCGGAGTGCTTGGCTTCTCGGCGGGCGGACATTTGGCGTCGAATGCGGGGACAATCTATGACAAAGGAAATGAGAGTGCCGAAGATGTTATTGAACGAATGTCATGCCGTCCAGATCTGCTTGTTCTCTGCTATCCCGTTATAACGCTCACAGAGCCGTTCACGCATGAAGGCACAAGAGATAACTTGCTGGGCAAGGAAGCGGAGATAGGACAAGTTGAGCGGATTAGCAGCGAGCGAAATGTAACCGAGGATACGCCGCCGACTTTTTTATGGCATACGTCGAATGATGCAGCCGTTCCCGTCGAGAATAGCCTAATGTTCGCTACTGCTCTCAGCAAGCACAAAGTGCGCTTTGACCTTCACGTGTATGAGAAGGGGCAGCATGGGCTAGGCTTAGCTGAGGACGAGGAGCATACGAGAGGCTGGACGGCTGCATGTGCTTCATGGCTTGCATTGAATGGATTCAACTAACAGCTTGCGGTATTGCGATAGCTTACGAGCAAACGATGATTTGCCTAATGAAGCTGCCTTTTCTGGTGGTGCAGCGATCTGAGATGGTGAAGCCTGCGCCTGCGATAAGGTCGTCCATCGGATCAGCCGTAATAATAACGGCCTTGCTCGCGATGCGGCGAGCATTCTTCAGCAGCGAAAGCTGCGCCTCAGGCGTCGTGCTTGAGAAGTGGTTATAGGGCATATCTACAATCGCTGTATCATAGTGGCTGGTAATGTCGGCAATGTCGCCGCATACAACATCCGTTTTGAAATCGAAATGCGTTAAGTTTTCAAGCGTACCGCGAATGACAAAAGGATTGATGTCTCGGCCGACGATGTCAATGCCCATCGAGAGCGCTTCTACGAGCACCGTCCCAATGCCGCAGCAGGGGTCGATCGCTGTCTTTCCGATTGGAAGAGGGACAGCTATATTCGCCACCGCACGTGCTACCCGGGTGCTAAGCGCAATCGAATAGCTGCGCGGCTTCTTCATTTGCGTAAGCCAAACAGCTTTGCTCTTGATGTAGTTGCCGAAATACCAGCGCCCGCCCCAGTTCAATATGCCGAAGGTGTAATCGGGATTGTGCACATCGGCTTCCCCATCAATATAGATTCCAATTTCACGTTCGATGCTGCGCTTGTCGTCGAAATCTATTTTATCCTCTGATGCAAGATCGCTCATTTTGATAAAAATAACTTTAAACGTTGAATCGGCTAATTCGATTTGCTTCACTTGCTCCAATATATCCTCGAGTCGATCCGCTTCATAAAGCATCTCTAGCCGCTCTCTCATAAAGGGGCTTCGATCGGGATGAACGGCTATCTCACTCATCAAGAGCCCGGAATCCGATTGCTTGCCAAAAAAAGACCGCATCTCCAAGTGACATAGATCTGCTTCCTCCGGCCGGTAGCCATAAGTATAAATAAATAACGGCGCTTGCTTTTTCATTTCCAAATCGTAGTCGCATCCTTTACCATAACGTACTGAAACTTTCATTATACGTTAAATGGCTTGCAAATGCCTGCTGCTCAGAAATGGAGAAGGCTGTTTCACATCTATTCAGCCTATTTGGGCGACCGCTTGTTGCTCGGCAAGCAGAAGCTGTTCCCGTACTTTAACGACTTCCCCAATAATAATTAGCGCTGGATTGCTCAGTTTCATGGATATGGCAAGGGTATGAATATTAGCAAGAGTTCCTACGATTGTGCGCTGTCGCGTGGTCGTACCGCGTTCGATTAACGCAACGGGCGTTGAAGAGGCTTTGCCGTGCTTCAGCAGCTCCTCTCGAATAGCGGGCAGCTCGCTTACGCCCATATAGATCGCTAGCGTATCCACGCTATGCGCCAGCAAATCCCAGCGGATTGGGGACTTTACGCCGTGACAGCGGCTGCCGGTCACGCAAGCAAAGGAAGCGGCATATTCCCGGTGGGTCACGGGGATGCCCGCCGCTGCGGCAGCGCCGATTGCCGAGGTGATGCCTGGCACAATTTCGTACGGAATGCCTTGTGTGGCGAGCGCCAGCGCTTCTTCGGCTCCTCTTCCGAAGACAAGCGGGTCTCCCCCCTTCAGGCGGACGACGCTTTTGCCTTGGCGAGCATAATGGGCGAGCGCGTCATTAATTAGATGCTGGGGCATGGCATGCGAGCCAGGAGCTTTGCCGCAGTAAATCAGCTCAGCTTGAGAGCTGGCATAGCCAAGCAGCTCTTTGCTTATGAGCCGATCGTACAGGACGACGTCAGCCTGCTGAATGCGCCGCATCGCTTTAATCGTAATAAGCTCAGGATCGCCTGGACCTGCTCCGACAATATAGACCATTCCTGCCGTTATATTTCTCATAAGCTGCTCCTTCCGGCTCAATTTGCCGCTTCGTATTCCGTAGTTTTATGATTTTCTCTTGAGACAAGTCCGCCTTAGATCGTTACATAGATAGATCCGCTCTCTTGATCGATTTCGGTCTCGAAGGTCGTTACGCAGCCGTCGTCAGGCTCATGCACGCGGCCGCTGCGCAAATCCACCTTCCAATCATGGAGCGGGCAGTGTACGGCCGTGCCGCACACCATCCCTTCCGAAAGCAGTCCGCCCTTATGCGGGCATTTATTTTCAACGGCGAGCACGCTGCCGTCTGTTAGGCGGAATACGGCAATTTCGATGTCCTTTATTTGAATGCGGCGCGAGCCCTTTACATCAATGTCGCTGAGATTAGCGACGAGCAGCTTCGTTGTCATGTGAGTACTCCTCCTTAAAAGTTATAATTGCACAGTCTCAGCGGCGGATAATTGCTCGAAATTTTTGCGGAGCTCATCGGTTTCAACGATTTGCTTCCAAGGATCGGTCGTTAAGCTGAGCGTCTTCTCAATGCGCGACTTCAAGGCAAGACGATCTTCAGGATTTTGCAGCGCAATCTTTACATAATCGAGTCCAACACGTTCGATCCATTGTGCGGTACGTTCATTCCATTGCGCATTTTCGCGATAAAGCTGCAAGTAGGCGGAGGACCATTCCATTACCTCTTCCTCGGTTTTGACGATGCAGAGCAGGTCTGTTGCGCGAACCTTTACCCCGCCGTTGCCGCCGACATGAAGCTCCCAGCCTCCATCTATGGCGACTACTCCAAAATCTTTTATGGTTGCTTCCGCGCAATTTCGCGGACAACCGGACACGGCAAGCTTAACTTTAGCCGGCGCATTTAGACGCTCGAACGCTTTTTCCAATTTGATGCCCATGCCGATTGCGTCCTGCGTGCCGAAGCGGCAGAAGGTCGAGCCGACGCATGTTTTTACCGTACGCAGCGTTTTTCCGTAAGCGTGGCCGGATGGCATATCAAGCTCTTCCCATATTTTCGGAAGATCCTCTTTCTTGACGCCGAGCAGGTCGAGCCGCTGCCCGCCAGTAAATTTAACCAACGGAACGTCGTATTTCTCGGCGACCTCGGCGATTTTTTTCAAATCGGCTGGGGAGGTTACGCCGCCGTAAATACGCGGAACGACGGAGTATGTGCCGTCCTTCTGAATGTTGGCATGGTAGCGTTCATTGGTAATCCGTGATTCGTTCTCGTCAACGTATTCCTCCGGATTGATCATGCCGAGGTAATAGTTAAGCGCCGGACGGCATTTCGAGCAGCCCTCTGGATTATGCCAGCCGAGTACGTTCATGACTTCTTTAGTGGAATTAAGATTCATCCTTGTTATTTCTGCGACGATCTCATCCCGGTTAAGCGTCGTACAGCCGCAAATGCCTTCCTTGACCGGCTCGCCTACCGCATCGCCGGCATATATTTGAAGCAGTCCTTCAACTAGCGGCTTACAGCCGCCGCAGGAAGCGGAAGCTTTCGTGCAGGACTTGATGGCGCCAACCGTGTTGCAGCCCTTATTCGTAATCGCCTCGCCAATCGTACCCTTGGATACGCCGTTGCAGCCGCAGATGATTTCATCATCGGCCATCGCCTCTAGTCTGTTGCCGCCCGAGGATTTGCCAAGCATATCGGATGAGATGCCGAGCAGCAGCTCCTTCTCGCGGCCTTCTACCGATTCGCCTTTCTTAATCGAAGCGAATAATTCTGCACCATCTGAGGTGTCGCCGAATAGTACAGCGCCAATCAGCTTGCCATCCTGAATGACGATTTTTTTGTACGTGCCTGCCAAATCGTCTTGGATCTTCAATGCGCGAGTGGTTGGCGATTCATCAAAATGTCCAGCTGAGAATACGTCTACGCCAGATACTTTAAGCTTCGTTGAGGTGACGGACCCTGCATAGCCAGCCGTTTCCACACCAGCCAGACGCTTAGCAAGCACGGCGCCTTGCTCATACAGCGGAGCAACGAGACCGTATGCAATCCCGCGATGCTCAGCGCATTCGCCGACAGCATAAATGTCAGGCACGCTCGTTTGCATGAAATCATCGATGACAATGCCGCGGTTTACTTCAAGGCCTGTTGCCTTAGCGAGCTCAACGTTCGGCTTAATGCCGACGGCCATCACGACCAAATCGCCATCTACCTCGGTGCCATCCGTGAAGACGAGCCCGGAAGCGCGGCGTTTGCCTTTAATGGAAGCTGTGCTTTTTTTCAATAAAAATTGCATCCCTTGCGCTTCCAGCTCGCGCTGCAGCATTTTGGATGCTGCTTCATCCAATTGCCTCTCCATCAGGTAGCTGTGAATATGGACGACATTGACTTCCATTCCGAGATGGAGAAGGCCGCGAGCGGCTTCGAGTCCGAGCAGGCCGCCGCCAATGACGACTGCTTTCTTATATTTTTTGGATGCATCGATCATCACTTCGCAATCATGGATGTCGCGGAAGGCGATAACGCCTTCCTTGTCTGCGCCGGGGAGCGGCAGCATAAAAGGATTGGAGCCAGTCGCCACAATGATCGAATCATAGTCAACCTCAATGCCTTGGTGGGAGATTACCTTTTTGCGGTCCATGTCAATTTTGGTTACTTTGTGGCCGGTGTAAAGGGTGATGTTATTTTCTTTGTACCAATCCCAGTCGTTAATGACGATTTCTTGCATGTCTGCGCCGCCTGCGAGGACGGAAGAGAGCATAATTCGATTATAGTTAGGATGCGGCTCAGCGCCGAAAATTGTAATATCGTAGCTGTCTGGTGAAAGCTTCAATAGATGCTCGATTGCTCGAACCCCCGCCATGCCGTTGCCGATTAGGATTAGTTTCTTTTTCGTTGTATTCATTGTAATTCTCTCCTCTCAATCTCTGTCTAAGCAAAAATAATAAAAGCCTGCCTTCGATCCAAGAGAAAACGTACGTCTCCCTTGAAAACGATAGCAGGCTTCTTTGCCGCTCCAAACGAATACATCGTTGTACTCGTGAATGATATGTTTTTGTTATCGTAAATATACAATGAGATTAGAAGCTATGTCAATATACTTAACATCAAATGGGTGAAAAACTTGGGTGATGACAATTTCATGTTTTGTATGTTATATATAATCACAAAGACATCGACTTGTGCACTGTTAACAAATGAAGTCGAATAGGAGGGGGCACTTCTACATGCGTTCATTGTTGGTGATCGATCAACGTGCAGCAAGCGAGGTACCGGTGGCGGACCCTCAATCGAATCAGCTTTCCAAGAAGCATACTCCAAAATTTTTGCTTGAGACTTATGGGTATCATGTCATTCGTGCAGGTGATGAGAATAAGGCTGTGCTGCAAATGAACAGTGCAGATGCCGTTATTCTTCACTTGCCTCTTAATGAAGTGAAACAATGGGGAACGAAGCTGTTGAAGCAAAAAACGGTGCCGATGCTCTGGTGGTGCAGCGCTGCGACAGCATCCTTATCAGCCGCATTTTGCGAGGACGACGTGCCTGTGGATGGCGTGCTGACCCCTTCGATGAGCGAGCAAGAACTGCACTGGGCGCTGCATTTTGGATCTAAGCAATGCTTCGAGAGGCTGCAATGGATAAACGAGCGCAAGCAGCTGGAAGGACGTCTTGAGGAGCGGAAGTGGATTGATATGGCAAAGGGGATTTTGTGCAAAATCAAAAACATTTCCGAAGCGGAAGCCTACGACGTGCTGCGGAAGCAGGCGATGAATGAGCGCAAGCGTATGGTTGATGTAGCGACATCGATTGTAAAGGTATACCAAATCCTTCAGGATCAAAAATAAGGGGGCGATGCGATGATGATCAACCTGTTAAAGGAAGTCGGCCGTGGAAAAAGAGGAGCGCGTGACCTCGGGTATGATGAGGCGTTGCAAGCGGCCAATGCAATTTTAGAATTAAAGGCGACCCCAGCGCAAATCGGCGCTTTTTTTATCGCTGAGCGAATAAAGATGGAAAGCGTTGAAGAAATTGAGGCCTTTGTAGCCGTCTGTCGCAAGCATGCTCATCGCGTACCTATTCAACAAGGACTCGATTGCGCTGGCCCCTATGACGGTCGGAAAAAATCATTTTACGCTACATTTCCTACTGCGTTTCTTCTTGCGGCCGCCGGGCTTCCCATTACGCTGCACTCAGCGGCATCCTTGCCTCCAAAATGGGGAATAACGCTGCATGATTTGTTGAAGGAAGCAGGCATTGATGCTGAACGCTTATCGAGCGAACAGATTGTTCAAGCGGCTTCGGGTACCGGCGTGCTGTACGTTCCGGCAGAGGAATGGTGTCCGCCTCTTAAGGCGCTGCGCTCCATTCGTATTGAGCTCGGTATGCGGACCGTACTGAATACGGCCGAGAAGCTCATTGATTACGCCCATTCCCCTTATTTGATATTCGGGGTTTTTCATAATACGGTGTTTGAGCGAATGGCGAAGCTAGCCAGCAACTTGGCATACAAAAAAGCGCTCATCGTACAGGGGATGGAGGGCTCCGAGGATTTGTTCATCGAGAGGCCGACCCGCACCTATTACGTAGAAAACGGAGAGTCGCATCTGAATATCATCGATCCGGACACCTATGGCTTAGAAACGCCAGTGCCGGAAATCGATTGGACGCCCGCAGGGCAGCTGCGCGTATCGGAATACGTCCTGCAAGGACACGGCCATATCGCTTTCGTCAATCAAGTGCTGCTTAATGCGGCCGTGAGGTTGCAATTGGCAGAGAAGGTCGACTCCATTGAGGAAGGGTTGTATATTTGCAAGGATTTGCTCGATAATGGCGCCCCATGGGAGCTTTATCGCAAATGGCAAAGCGCGATGCGAAGCGAAACATCGCTGCCTTGTCGCATGACGTAGCGGCGAGAATCGAAACGTCATTGCCTTGTCGGATGGCCTAGCGGCGAGAAGCGGGGAACGATCGCCCGGCATAGCCTGCTTACTCTGAACTTAATATGACGAAAGAAAACGAGCCGTAGAATCGCTTTTATGGCTCGTTTGGCGTCCTGCTAGAGCTGTGAAGACTATAGAATCCTTAAATGATTTCGTGAAGATAACGGGAGTTTTTCCAGTTAATATGACTCTAAGACACATGAATCACAGCTACAGCAATAAGTGCCTCTGAGAAAATAATAGGAGCATCGATTTGCGCCTGAATTTCCGTGCAAGGAGGATCAACTTCGAAAACGTTCACCCTTGCAAATTGCGGGCAATTCATTCCTAAGTGGTTTATCCATGGTTCACTCTTCTAAAACTCTGTTAACATCCGTTATCGGGTGGTCCGATTGTTTACTCGCTTGCTTTTGGCCGCTATCCGGAAGGGCAGGAAAGAGGAGATAAACGGCGTGTTGAACTCCCAGTTGAAGAGTAAGGCTGTAAGCTCGAGCTTGATCGACAAATAGTACAGATACACCTTCAGGCTTCCGCATCTATACCGGTAACCCAATACATGGGTACTTTCCGTGATCATCTTCAGTCGGAGAAGCCTCGTCATATCTTCCTTCGTAACGGGGGTTGGGCTATTCCTTAAATTACGAATCAGCATGCTAAGGATGGACCCAACATGATAGGCTGCCATATCTTTTTTATAATGACTATAGGCATATATACCGAACTCCTCGGAAATCCGCTTCCTTAACTCATATTGCAAAATCAAGCTCTTCTCCAAATAAGGCTTATAGGGAGAGCTCATTAAGCTATCTAAATTGTCGACGGTGTAAAAATATAACGAATCCGGAAGCGCATAGACACGCTGTGCGGACAATAGGGCTTCCATATGAAAAATGGTATCCTCGCCGATCGCAAGTCCCTCATGGAATTGAATGCCGCTGCCTTCAAGCGACTCCCGAAGAAATAAGCTTCGCCAATTAAAGCACAAATCGTTATTCGAATGAACAGCCGGTGCGCTTAATATAAAGTCCTTCCCGTTCATCGGCGTATGGTGCCTGTAATGTGGAGAAACGTTTAGCCCAGAGGGCACAGTCTCGTAGCCGCTGATTACAACGTCGCAACGATGCTCCTCCGCTGTGGCATAAAGCTTAACGAAAAACATCTCGTTGATTTCATCGTCGGCATCCAGGAAGGCGACGTACTTGCCGCTTGCTGCCTTGAGGCCAGCGTTTTTAGCGGAACTCGTTCCGCCGTTAGGCTTGTGAAGCACTTTTATTCTAGCATCTATGGCAGCGAGCTCTTCGCAAATAACACCGCTTTGATCGGTGGAGCCGTCATTGACTAGCAGCAGCTCTAGATTTTGGAAGGGCTGATTTAGGATTCGTTTTACGGAGCGGAGCAACCATTTTTCAGCATTAAAGATGGGGATGATTACACTAATGGCGTAGTCCAAACGCTTCACCTCAGCTATGATCAATAATTGAAGCGCTGCCAAGCTCAGCTTCAAAATCATCATACCATATTCGTTATAAAGAACGAATCGTTATTTTGCAGATCGTATTTAGAGCCAATATTTAAGCTTGGAAGGCTAATCTTTTCCGTGGTAATATAAGGATGTTGCGCGATTTGAAGTAAAAAGTTGAGGGTGAATAGTCATGAAATATTTTAATTTTAACCATTTGCTTCAAAAGATCGGCGCACTAGTATAGTCTAGAGATGGCTTTGAGGCATTTGGAAGGAAGGGAACTTCCTTACTTAGCTGTTCAGCTTTGATAGTAAAGGAAACAGGAAAAGGGGGATATGATGTCATTTGTAAATCGGTTGCGATGGTTTTTTAAGGATCGATGGGGGAGTTATCTATTAGCCGTTAGCATCATGGCAATTGTCAGCCTGCTGTCTACGGTACCGCCTAATCTCATTGGGAGAACGGTCGATCATATAGATAAAGGGCAGCTCACTTCGGCGGACTTGTCACAGACGGTGCTGCTGCTTGTCGGGTTGTCGCTGCTGCTCTACGTCATGGTTTATATTTGGATTACGACGCTGTTTGGCAATTCGGCGCTTGTCGAGAAGGTGCTGAGAGGCCGGCTACTTGCGAATTTGACGCGGATGACGCCTGCTTTCTTTCAGCGCAACAGCACGGGGCAACTAATGGCGCTCGCAACAAATGATATTTTGGCAATCGGACAAACGGCGGGCTACGGCGTCATGACTCTCGTCAATACGCTCGTTGGCGCTTCGGTTGTCGTTATTATGATGATTTCCCTCGTAAGCTATAAATTGATGATTGCTGCTCTCATACCGCTGCCCTTGCTGGCGGTCGTGATTAGCAAGCTTGGCAAAAAAGTGCGAACAAGATTTCTGGATGCGCAGGCCTCCTTCGGTAAAATGAACGATCACGCGCTGGAATCGATCTCCGGCATTCGCGTTATCCGCTCGTACGTGCAGGAGAACGATGATCTCACGGCATTCGATAAAGTGACCTCTGATGTAATGTTCAAAAACAAACGGGTATCGATTCTAAATGCATTGTTCCAGCCGATCATTTCGTTGATTGTTGGCGTGAGCTATTCGATCGGTATCGGCTATGGCTCTTATCTCGTTTTTCAAGACGAAATTTCACTCGGACAGCTGATTTCGTTCAATATATATTTAGGCATGCTTATATGGCCGATGATCTCCTTCGGCGAGTTTATTAACGTCCTGCAGCGCGGAAGTGCATCGGCTGATCGTTTGGATACGGCGCTCACACAAAAGCCTGATCTGGATGACACGGACAAGCCGGTCGCGATCGCAGTGCCTGCAAGCATAGAGATGAAGCAGCTTACTTTTACTTATCCTACAGCTATTCATGCTAGCTTAGTCGACGTATCTTTCCGGCTTGAGCGAGGCCAGACGCTTGGTGTTGTGGGCAAGACTGGAAGCGGAAAGAGCACGCTGCTGAAGCAGCTGCTTCGCCAGTATCCACTGGATCAGGAGCAGCTTTACATAGCGGGCGTACCTGTTGAGCGAATCACCATTGATCAGATGCGACGCTGGATTGCGTATGTTCCGCAGGAGCATCTGCTCCTATCCAAAACGATTAGAGAAAATATCGCGCTTGGCAAGCCGAATGCGACGCATGAAGAAATTGCGCGCGCGGTCGAAATGGCCTCTTTTACGGAGGATATTGCGATGATGCCTGAGGGACTTGAGACCATCGTTGGTGAAAATGGCGTCATGCTGTCAGGCGGCCAGAAGCAGCGTTTGGCGATTGCACGGGCGCTGCTCGTCGATTCCGAAATATTGCTGCTGGACGATTCGCTGTCGGCGGTTGATGCTCGGACCGAGAGCCGGATCCTTCATCACATTCGCTTGGAGCGCGAGGGGAAGACAACTTTTATCAACACTCATCGTCTATCGGCGGTTAGTCATGCGGATTGGATCATCGTGCTGAACGAAGGCAGAATTGTCGAGGAAGGCACGCATGAGGAGCTGATGCTGTTCGGAGGCTGGTATAAGGAACAGTGGGAACGGCAGCAAATGGAAGCTAGCTTGGAAGAATAAGGAGGCTGTTGCATGCCAAAGCAATCTACGGCGAGAAGACTATTCCAATATGCTCTCGTCTATAAATTCAAAATTATCGGCGCGCTGCTTATTCTTTGCTGCGCGGTAGGCGCTGAGCTTGGCGGACCTTTTATTATAAAAACAATAATTGATAAGCATTTATCGGCCGGAGGCAGCGAATTGGCGCCTGTTCTCTGGCTGCTTGCGCTTTATATGGGATTGCTGCTCGTTGCGAGCATCGGCAATTTCTCGCAATCGTATATTTTGCAATCGACGGCGCTGCAAATTATCAAAAACATGCGTATGGATCTCATGCGCCATATTCAGCGGATTCCGCTGCGCTATTTTGACAATACGCCTATTGGTCAAATTGTATCGAGAATAGCGAACGACACGGAGGCTGTGCGGGACTTATTCATGAGCTTCATGGCGACCTTTGTCGTCAGCTTCGTGCAGCTAATAGGGATATTTACGGCGCTGTTTATTTTGGATGTGCGTCTGGCGATGTTCTGCTTGCTCCTGCCTCCGCTTTTTGCGCTCATTATGGTCATCCATTTGAAGTATTCCAAGCGTTACATTACGATCATGCGAGCGCGGCTTAGCGATATGAATGCGATGATCAATGAATCGATTGTCGTTATGCCGATTATTCAAGCGTTTCGGCGCGAGAAGGTGACACTGGATGAATTCGAGATGCTGAACGAGGACCGATACGTCAATCAGATCAAACAGTTTAGAGTGTTCTCTTTGTCCTCGAGAAACATTGTAGGCACGATTGGCAGCCTGGTGACGGCGCTAGTTATTTGGTATTTTGGCCACGCGTCGCTGGAAACGTCCATTATGTTCGGGGTGTTTTACGCCTTTATTGACTATCTGGGGCGTATCTTTCAGCCGATTATCGGAATTTTCGATCAGTTGACGAATGCTCAGCGTGCTTTCGTATCTGCCGAGAAGGTGTTTGCAATACTCGATATGGAGGGCATGGAGGTCGAGGAAGTAGCGGCGGTGAAGCGGCCAGAGGGCGTCGTGAAATTCGATCAAGTAACCTTCGCGTACAAAGAGGGTGAAAACGTACTGAAGCAAATATCGTTTGAAGCGCGGAAAGGTGAGACAGTCGCCTTGGTAGGCCATACCGGTTCGGGGAAAAGCTCGATCATGAACCTATTGCTGGGCTTTTACGAGCCGGATCAAGGCGTTATATCGATTGATGGGCGCGATATTTCGGAATATTCGAAGCAGGCGCTGCGCAAGCATATGGGCATCGTGCTGCAGGATCCGTATTTATTTGCCGGCGATATTAAATTCAACGTCAGCCTTTACAATAAGGACATTTCCATCGATCGTGTAAAAAGCGTGCTGAAGGATGTTGGCGCCGCGCCATTCATCGAGCAGCTGCCGAATGGCTATGATGAGCTGGTAGTCGAACGCGGGAGCACATTGTCATCTGGACAACGTCAGCTTATTTCCTTCGCTAGAGCACTAGCTTTCGACCCATCGATTCTCATTTTGGATGAGGCTACGGCGAGCATAGACAGCGAGACTGAGGGGCTAATTCAGCAAGCGCTGCGGGTTGTCAGCCAAGGGCGGACGACGCTGGTTATTGCGCATAGGCTGTCTACTATTCGTGAGGCTGATCAAATTCTCGTCTTGCATCGCGGAGAGATTGTCGAACGGGGCAATCATGATGCGTTGATGGCGCTCGGCGGCAGATATTACAAAATGTATCAGCTGCAAAAGGGCGAGAAGGCCTCAGCGGAAACGGTAAGCATGTAGAAAAATTAATAATCTTGTTCTAGTAACAAATCTAGTAACAAATCTAAAGTGCCATGCACATGACGAATGTTGTCATGTATATGGCACTTTTTGTTATATTTTTTAGGTTTTAATACCCGTTTTTTCATTACATTGTACCAATTGACAGGAAAAATGTTCCACAGTATACTCTTCAATATATTATATGTCAGTTTACATCACATTTATAAAGGCGGCTCCAATAGCTTTTGGGCCCAAAGCTATATTCCCCTTCCTTCTTTAATGCAAAAATCTGCTTTCGGATGTCATGCATGTATTGGAGCAAGGGGATTTTTATTGCTGCCATCGAACGAATGTGCATGTTTACTAGAACTTAATTTCACAATGATGTTCTGATTACAATTTTTAACTACTCTATTTGAGATATGTATTGCTTATTAATACCATTTATGGTCTTTGGGAGGAGAAGGTTGGAATGCAGAAATTGGTTATAAGAATAAAGAGACAAGCCTGCATGCTTTTAGCGGCTATTCTAGTGGTTACCGGTACGATAGGCAGCTTGGGAAGCCCTGTTCAGGCGACGCCTGCGGGGGACAATATCGTTATCTCTCAGGTTTATGGCGGTGGGGGGAACTCCGGGGCAGTATGGAAAAATGATTTTATTGAATTGTATAATCCGACTAATGCGGACGTGAGTTTGTCTAATTGGAAGGTAAGGTATGCAAGTAAAACCGGAAATTTGCCAACAGATGGTACAGCTACTGTAACTAATTCAACATATTTAAACGGTACAATTAAATCTAAAGGCTACTACCTCATTCAACAATCGGCTGGTAATGGCGGAACTACGAGCCTGCCGGCACCTGATGCCACCGGATCAATAACAGTGAGCAGTTCGGAAGGGAAGGTAGAGCTGGTCAACAATTCGGGGGCGAGAGTCGATTTTGTTGGTTTTGGAGCGGCTAGCGAATTCGAAACGGCTCCAACAGCAGCCCTAAATAACACGAACGCAGCCATTCGTAAAGCTGCTGACAATGCACCAATTGACAGCCGCGGCAAAGATACGGATGTCAATTCTGCAGATTTCGAAGTGGGCACGCCAGCCCCACGCAATTCCTCTTATGGAGCGGTTGTTGCAGGCGTGGAGCCTGTAACGGCAGATGTAGCGCCAGGAGCGGTTCAACCCGGCACTATTATTAATCTCTCGACATCAACGGTTGGAGCAAGTGTGTACTATAGCGTATACGGCTCAGGCGATACGCAGGTTGCTCCTGAAAACTTTACTTTGTATCAGTCTGGCGTGACATCTATTGCAATAAACGCGCCAAAGACGGTACATGCCTATGCGAAAAAAGACGGGCTGGTAAACAGTGCATTACGTGAGTTTTCATATAGCGTTGTAGCGAACCCGATTACGATCGCGGCAGCTCGGGCTTCTGCATCTGGCACAAACGTAAAGCTTAGCGGTACAGTAATACACCGTGCGGATTCAAACGAGTACGTCAATTTATTCGTTCAGGACGCAAATAACGGAATTGTCGTTAGAGCGCTGAACTCAGTCTCCGCTCAGCCGGGGGATACTATCGAGGCTTTCGGAAAACTTACCCCGTTCGCGGGACTAGTCCAATTGATCGCGAATGTCGAAGATGTGAAGGTGACGGGCTCAGTCGCGCTCCCTGCGCCAATAGTTGTAGATTCTACAAGCTTTGGCAAAACGATTGAGAACCAGAACAAATTCGAAGGCCGTTTCGTGCAACTGAAAAATATTAAGGTTGAAAGTGTGGCTGGAGGCGTCGTTACGGCAACGGATGCTGTCAGCGCAGGTAAAGTTATTATTTATTCCTCTGATGCTTCATTTGTCGCGGGAAAAACGTTTGAGCAGGTTACAGGCGTCATGACTTACCATTCCAGCGTAGGACTTGAACTGCTGCCACGCAATACGCTCGATATTGTTGAGAAGAAGCTGGCTGTTCAAGCGAGCATTCCTTCGGGCGGCATCAACGTTGGAGGTTCGGTATATTTAAGCTCGCTTGCTGAGGGCGGTGTCATTCGTTATACGACAAATGGGACCACTCCGACAGCAACGACGGGAACGCAATATAGTGGTCCAATTGTTGTTAATGCGGATACAATCATTAAAGCCGTTGTTACAGCCGGCGGGGTGACAAGTGAAGTATCAACCTTCATATATAAGGTATTAGAAAATACAGATGGTATTGCGATCAATAAAATTCAAGGCGAGACGCATAGATCGATCTACAATAATGTTAAAGTTACGAACGTAACAGGCATTATCACTTCGGTCAGTGCGAATTCCTTCTACATGCAGGCACCGAATGACAAGCAGGATAGCAATCCGAACACTTCCGAGGCTATTCAAGTTTTCAAGAATACCCATGGTCTAGCCGTAAAGGATTCTGTATATGTGTCCGGTACGGTGCAGGAATTTGGCAACAGTCCATCTCTAACCGTAACACAAATTAATGCAACGACGATTGGTAAGCAATCCAGCAATAATACGCTTCCTTCCACCACATTGCTTGGGACAGGCGGACGCATCATTCCTAATTTGATTGATACGGACAGCTTCGCCCAATTTAATCCGAATGTCGATGCTATCGACTTTTTCGAGAGCTTGGAGAGCATGCTGGTTGAAGTGAATCAACCTACGATAACGGGACCTTATGCAAATGCAGTAATACCGGTTACGTTTGCCAATGGCACGAATAATCCGGTAAAAACGGCCTTCGGCGGCGTTGTTTTGCAAGGCAACGGTATCAATTCGGTAGAGAGCAGCCTGAATCCGCAAAAGCTGTTTGTAGGCGTTTCAGAGCCTGCAGGCACAAAAATTAAAACAGGCGATGCTTTTGAAGGCAATCTCGTGGGCGTCATTCAATACGCAGGCGATCTCTATAAGCTGATACCTACGCAGGCTTTGCCTTCAATTAAACGCAGCAACAATACTCCGAAAGTAACGACTATTGTTCCGAATGAAGACAAGCTGACAATTGGTACATTTAATGTGGAAAACTTCAGCGCCGGCGATACAGCGAAAGCTGACAAAATCGCGAGCATTATCGTAACGAACATGAAGCAGCCGGACATTATCGGTTTGATGGAGGTTCAAGATAATGACGGCAATATAATTTCTGGCAATACGGATGCTTCTAAAAGCTTCCAGACTCTCATCGACGCCATTACTGCGAAAGGCGGCGCAACTTACAAATTCACCGATATTGCTCCGGAAAATAATATGGACGGCGGCGAACCTGACGGCAATATCCGAGTTGGCTTCTTATACAAAACAGATCGCGTAAAGCTTGCATCAGGCAAAAAAGGCAGTTCCAACACTTTCGTTAAAGTGGACGGAATTGGAGGCTTGACTCAAAATCCTGGACGCATTGGTTCTACGGATGCTGCTACCTTCGCTTCATCCCGCAAGCCGCTTGTAGCAGAATTTCTCTTTAAGGGGAAACGTGTAGTCGCGATAGCGAACCATTTTAATTCCAAAGGCGGAGACGGCAAGCCATGGGGCGGCGTACAGCCGGTTGTACGCAGCAGTGAAGTGCAGCGCGCCAAGCAAGCGGAAGCGGTTAACAGCTTCGTTAAGGATTTGACGGCTAAAGATCCTGAGGCTAGCGTAATCGTGTTAGGGGACTTTAACGATTTCCAATTCTCCGGTACGCTGAATAAGCTGCGGGGTGCGGAATTAACGAACCTTGTCGACAAGCTGGATGTATCGGAACGCTACTCCTACATCTACGACGGCAACTCGCAAACGCTTGATCATATTCTAGTAGACAATAAAATTGGAACAAATGCTGTTATTGATGTTGTTCACGTCAATGCTGATTTCTCGACAGAACAGGGCAGGGTGAGCGATCATGATCCGCTTCTTGCACAGCTAGATCTTTCAACTAAGAAAGATGCGGAATTCGCTATGACGATTATGCATACCAATGATACACATGGCAATCTAGCGAATGTAGCAAAAAGATATACTGCGGTTGAACAGGTTCGAAGTGAAACAGCTAAATCGATCCTTCTTGATGCTGGTGATGTGTTCTCGGGTACATTGTACTTTACTAAATATTTAGGCCTGGCTGATCTAGAATTTATGAATAAGATGAAGTACGATGCCATGGTATTCGGCAACCATGAATTCGATAAAGGTCCGTTAGTGTTGGCTAATTTTGTGAAAAATGCCAAATTCCCGCTCGTTAGCTCCAATATTGATTTCAGCAAGGAGCCAGAACTGAGTGGATTGCTAGCCGAGCAAGCGGTTGGTAAAGAAGCAGAAGCTGGAAAGATTTATAAATCTATCATTCTTGAGGTTGGCGAAGATAAAACGAAGGTTGGCGTATTTGGACTTACAACTGAGGATACGAAGTTCCTTGCCTCGCCTGGCGAGAACATCGTATTTGAGAACTACATCGCTAAAGCGAAGGAAACAGTCAAATCGCTCCAAGACAAGGGCATTAACAAAATCATTGCAATAACACATCTTGGTCATACATTTGATCTCATATTGGCTGATCAGGTTGCTGGTATCGATGTGGTCGTTGGCGGACACAGCCATACGAAAGTCGATGCTCCAAAGGTAATCCATGCAAATGGTGAGCCAACACTTGTTGTACAGGCCGAGGAATATAACAGATATCTAGGTCGATTGGAAGTTAAATTCAGTCAAGCGGGCGTACTAACGAAATGGAATGGAAAGCTGCTGGATATTGCAACTTTTGCACCAGATCCAGCAGTGACAAAAATGCTTGAGCCTTACAATATTGGAATTGCTGATATTAAAAATCAAGTTATCGGCAAGACAAATGTGGTTTTAGAAGGCGGCAACCCTCTTTCTCGTACTAGGGAAACTAATCTTGCAAATATAATGACGGACGGGATGGTTTCTAAAGTAAAAAGCTTTGTTAACAACAATCCAGAATTAAAGAAATTAGATGTAAAAGGGTTTGTAGCCATTCAGAATGGTGGCGGTATCCGTAAGTCTATTGCCGTAACCGCAGCAGGCAAAAAGGATGGCGACATAACATTAGGAGAGCTGTTGGAGGTCATGCCATTCGGCAATAACTTGACATCGCTTCGCATGACGGGTCGGGAAATTGTTGAAGCGTTAGAGAACGGCGTGAGCGGAATCGAGACTACTCAAGGCCGCTTCCCGCAAGTATCCGGCATGCGCTACTACTATGATTCCTTGAAGCAGGCAGAGGTGCTTGATGCGAGCGGCAAGCTGGTAAAAGCAGGCAGCCGTATCGTCAGAGTAGAAATTAAAAATGATAACGGCAGCTACAGCCCGATCGATTTGAATGCTTATTATTTTGTAGCAACGAATTCCTTTATGGCAAATGGCGGCGACTTCTACAGCTCGATGAAGAAAGCGAAGGATGCTGGTCGTCAGTATGAGATGAACCTGGTTGACTATGAGGTATTCATCGAACACATTACGAAGCTTGGCACCATCAATACGGGAATTGAAGGCCGGATTACCAATCTGGAAGGAAAATCGCTTCCGAGCGGGGAAATTTCAAATCCAGATCCAAATCCAGATCCAAAACCTACACCAACGCCTACACCAACGCCTAAACCAACGCCGACTCCATCACCGACACCAACGCCTGGTGGCAATAGTCCGGCAGTCGAATTTAGCGACGTAGGCAGCCATTGGGCGGCTAAAGCGATTGAAGAGGCTGTGAAGATTGGTTTTGTTAAGGGATATGATGACGGCACATTCCATCCGGGAGACAAAGCAACAAGAGCACAGTTCATTACGATGGTCGGAAGAGCGCTGAAGCTTGAATCAACAGGTGGCAAGCTGAATTTTGCGGATGCGGGTCAAGTGCCTGCCTGGGCAAGCTCCTTCTTTGCACAGCTTATCGAGGATAAGATCATCTCAGGGTATGAGGATAATACGCTTCGTCCATCAAATCCATTAACAAGAACAGAAATGACAGTCATTATGGTTCGCGCACTCGGCATTAAAGTTGATCCGAATGCAAAGACAACTTTTACTGATATAAGCAAAATACCGGTATGGGCTCGGCCATATATCGCTGCGGCGCAGGCTGCAGGACTTGTTGGGGGAATGGGCGGCAACCAATTTGCGCCGCAAGAGAATGCAACAAGGGCACAGGTTGTGACACTGATTTTGGCGGCGCTAAAGTATGATAAGAATAAAGGGTAATCAATAAGTACAAACGTCTCAGTCCACTTTGTTACGAGTGGATTGGGACGTTTTATTTTTACAGTGGAAAGGGGATAGGGGTTTTCATTGTAATTTTGTTAAGGCTTTGTTATATATAAGTGGGACGTATTCCATTCAAGCGTTTCGGCTCGCCTCTAGCAGGATTAGCAGCCGTTTACGCTTTAGACATATATAGAAAGAGTTGAGCATGGATGGCAGATGATCGATTGGACGATAAGCTGAGCAAAATGATTGATGCTGCAAGGCTTTATTATGAATTAAATTATAATCAGGAAGAAATCGCGCAGAAGCTTGGCGTGTCGCGTCCGACTATATCTAGGTTTCTCCAGCAGGCGAAGGATGAGGGCTACGTTCAAATTAAGATCGTTTCACCTAACGACAATAACGATGTGCTTGCTGAGCGGCTGGAATCAAAGTTTCGGCTTAAAAAAGCAGTCATCGTATCAGTGCCGCAATTCGAGGATAGCATCGTAAAAAGGTATATTGGCGAAGCGGCAGCGACCTATTTGTATGATACGGTGAAGGATGGCGATATTATCGCTACGACATGGGGGACAACGCTTTTCCAAATGGCTACTCAGCTAAAGGATAAGCCGGTCCGGGATGTGAAGGTCGTGCAATTAAATGGCGGGGTCAGTCATTCGGAGACCAATACATACGCCTATGAAATCGTTCATTTGTTCGGCAAGGCATTCCATACAATTCCATACTTCATCCCGCTGCCAGCACTTGTCGATCACGAGGTTGTTAAGGAAACGATTGAGTCGGATCGACATATTCGCAATATTTTGGAGCTAGGGAAGATGTCTAATATTGCCGTTGTGACGGTTGGAACACCAACCGATGATTCTGTATTAATTAGAGCGAACTATTTTACGGATACGGATCTGGACATTATTCGGGAGAAGGCAGCCGGGGACATTTGCTCGCGCTACATTGATACGGCTGGTGCTATATGCTCGGAGGAGCTAAATCGGCGCACGATTGGCATTAGTCTTGATGAGCTTAGGCGTAAGGAGCAGTCGATACTTGTAGCGGGCGGAGCGAAGAAGGTGAACGGCATTTATGGAGCGCTTCGCGGCGGCTATACGAATGTGCTGATCACGGACCAATTTACCGCTAGATATTTACTGGAACGTGATATGTAGAATAGGGCGAGGGAGACCATTGTCCGCTAAAAAGTGAATCTGAACGCACAATACCCTCTTGATATAGAACTCTGCGAGCATTAAGACATCCCATTGCATAAAATGTAGGCCTGTTGATTAACCAAATTATGGGACCGGAAGAATCACATGATTAGCCAAATAAACCCTCCATTCTGCAGGTAGAGCATTTAATGTCAATAAGCGATCAAATTCAGCGAACATTAGTCTGACACTCGAATGAACAACGGAATTCCCCTGATCAAACAGAAATTTGAGCAGGACGTAAACCAGTAAAGCCGTATACAACTGTCCATAGACCGCATTCGGCGTCGTTCCAAATAGTCTGGGGATGTTTAAGTGTTGCTTTATCCAACGGAAAAACACTTCCACCTGCCACCGTTTCTTGTAAATCTCAGCGATTCGCTCAGCGGAATGCCAATGCAAATTAGTGGCTAGAATAACAGGGTTTCCCTTTGGATCTTTGAGGATCACCACTCGAAACCGATGTTTAGAAAGCCGACTATTCTTTCCGAGTCGACACGTGAAATCCTGTTCGATGGTCCCTGTAAATGGTTGCTTTCGCTCTCTTGAAACAGGGTCTTTAAAGTGCGTGTTATCCCGAATCCGGATCACAAAATACTGTTTTTGCATGAGATACTCATCGAATCGTTTGTGCTTACCGTAAGCGCGGTCGGCTACCAGAATAAATCGGTCGTCTAATACATCGGCAGAACTATTCAGATCAGGGGAGTTCCCGGTCGTTTCGGTCACTTTGTGTAGTCGTCCTTCATCTGCCACCAAGGAAACATGCAGCTTAATTCCTGCTCGTTCTCCTTTAAGTGGAGCCCAGGGCAGTCGTTCTTTCCCCACGGTAATTTTGGTGGAATCGACAAGGAGTACGGCTTTGGGGATGCCCAAATGTCGTCGAGTCGAGCGATTACAGATGCTAATCATCACGTTCAGCAGCCGCTTAAATAATTCAAACGGAACATCTTTAGCCTTTTTTGAAAGCGTGGAATGGTCCGCAGGTCTGAGGCCACTCAAACCCATTCTTATTTCTCCGTCCCGATAACCGTCCCATTGCTGGAATGCAGCTTCGGCTAGGAACAGAAAGAGGTCATAGACGGTAAATTTCCGCGCCACATCAACATAGTTAAGTTCTTGAAGAAGGGAAACGATTTGTACTTCGGGAATCACCGATTGTAGAATGATCGATAATGAAGTAGAATTTTTCATGAGGTCGCCTCGTTTCGGATGTTTGTAGGGGTACAAACACTTTACCGAATGAGCGGCCTTTTTTCTACCATTTTTCCCCTAATCAACAGGCCTACATAAAATGCAACAGAAACCTGACATGACAGCCGATTTGAACCGCTACGTTGCAGAAATGCATCAGAATCGGCTGATAATGAGCGGAGTGAGGCGTAAATGGCTGATTCTGTTGCAGTAAGTGCAGCGTAGCAGGCAATGCATTGCTAAAATAGATTTTCTGTTGCAGAGAGTGCAACGTAGGCGAGGCTCACCTTTCTCAAGCAGGGAGCTTTTGGGACAGCCTTATCGAATTGGCGTATCAGGAACGTCAAAAGGCAGCTGTAAGAACGCATATGCTCTTACAGCTAACAAATCAAGTGTGTTGGTGAGCCGTAAGCGCACATATGCGCTTATTGCATCGAATTGGCGTATCGGAAACGTCAAAAGGCAGCTTTTAGCACATATGTGCCAAATGAACGCGTCGCGACTCGATGCCAAGCCGCTTGCGCGTGTTGCCATTCATCCATACGCAAGTCTCAGAAGCAGGATCATCGCTTGCTACAATAGACTTCACATCAAAAGCTGTGCGTAACTGGCGGAGCATGGGGAACCATGAGGAAGCGCATAGAATCATTAGCGGTGAGCCTGGTCAAAGGTAAGGGGACATTCCCCTTGCCTTTTTAAGTTTTTCGACAACCGTTCGAAGGAGCTGGGGTAGAGGATGACGGAGAAACTCATTTTGGACGGAATACGTGTGGCAGATGCGATTAAAGAGCAGTTGAAGGCAAGAGTAGAGTCGCTTGGCGTTAAGGGGATCGTCCCTTGCTTAGCTACGAAAATGGTTATAGCCAGAAACGATACGCAATATTCATTTAATCCCATTTATTGGAGTATGGGACGAGACCTGCGGATGCTATAATTACATCAACAGGAGGGCGCTTGAAGAGCGGTCCTCTTTATTTGCGGTTCTCGCAAAATGCCAGTAGATTGAGGTGTCCTCGTGTTAAAGCTTGCTAGATTTCTGAAGAAATATTGGCTGTCCGCAATAATTGCGCCGCTTTTCATGCTGCTTGAGGTGTGCATGGATCTGCTGCAGCCGCGATTTATGGCAACCATAGTGAATGATGGGATCATGGCTGGAGATTTGGGAGCAATCGCAGCGACCGCGCCGAAAATGCTGATTGCAGCGATTATCGGCTTGCTTGCAGGTGTAGGCTGCACGGTTTTTGCGACGATAGCTTCCCAGAGCTTTGGTGCCGATCTGAGACAGGAGCTGTTTCAGAAAATTCAGTCGTTATCGCTAAAGTCGCTCGACCGATTCGGCTCAGGCTCCATTGTGACGAGGCTGACGGGCGATGTTACTCAAATTCAGGGCCTCGTGCTGCTAGTTCTCCGTGTCTTCGCCCGCGATACGTTTATTATAATCGGAAGCTTAACGATGGCCTTCATGATTAGTCCTCGCCTTTCGGTTATCCTGCTCGCAATGATTCCATTGCTCGCCGTTTTTCTAGTTATTACGACTCGGATTACCGTTCCTCTCTTCTCGAAAATGCAGCAGCGGCTCGATCAGGTGAATACCGTCATACAGGAAAATTTGTCCGGCATTCGCGTAGTCAAAGCGTTCGTTCGGTCCGATTACGAGGAAGGGCGATTTAATGAGGCGAATTCGAATTTGCTGCAAGCTAGTCTAAAAGCAGCCAAAATTGTTGCGCTCAATACGCCCCTCATGTCGATCATTCTTAATTTCAGCATCGTAGCTGCCTTATGGTACGGGGGAAAGCTCTCTGAGCAGGGCACTCTGTCAGTCGGCAGCTTGGCGGCATTTTTAACTTATATTACACAGCTGCTGTTCTCTACGTTGGGGCTTGGCAATCAATTGATGGCGATATCCCGTGCAAAAGCTTCGGCGGATCGCATCAATGAGGTGTTGGAGCAGCCGATCGATAAACTAGAAACGAAGCAGCAGCAATGCGTTCAACAGCCTATTCAAATACGCGAAGGGCGCATCTCCTTCGAGAACGTAAGCTTCAGTTATGACGGCAACAGCAAAAATGCCATTCTCCGCGACATCAGCTTTGCTGTAGAGCCTGGCGAGACGATAGGAATCGTAGGTGTTAACGGAGCTGGCAAATCGACGCTGGTCAGCCTCATTCCGCGCTTTTATGAGCCTACCGAGGGAGTTCTGCGTATCGATTCCCATCCGATCAACGAGATAGCTCCGCAGGAGCTGCATAGCCAGATCGGCATGGTGCTTCAGCAGGCGTATTTGTTCAGCGGCACCATTGCGGAAAATATTAGCTACGGCAAGCCGAACGCCAGCCAGCAAGAGATCGAATCAGCAGCCAAGGCGGCTGAGGCGCATGCGTTCATTATGAAGCTGGAGCATGGCTATAATACCGTACTCGGACAAAGAGGCGTCAATCTGTCGGGCGGGCAAAAGCAGCGTTTATCCATCGCACGTACGCTATTGCTGAAGCCGAAAATCGTCATTCTCGACGATTGTACAAGTGCAGTTGACCTGAACACCGACCTGCTCATCCGAAAATCGCTGCAAACGCTGATGAAGGACAGCACATGTCTCATTATTGGTCAGCGCATTGCGTCCGTTCAGCAGGCTGACCGCATTATCGTACTTGAGGATGGCCAAATAACGGCGATGGGCGCGCATCAGGAGCTGCTGCAGCAAAGCATGCTTTACAAACAGATTGCCTTATCCCAGCAAGGAGCTTAAGGATGAATCAAACGCTATCGACATTAAAAAAACTCGGCACTTATTTATTTCAACAGCGGGCAAGACTTATAACGGTCATCATCCTTACGATAGCTGCTGCCGGTCTCACGCTGGCGGGTCCTTATTTGCTTGGCACGGCGCTAGATGATTATATTATAGCCAAGCAATATGACGGTCTGCTGCAAATCTGCCTGCTTATGCTTGGCGTATATGCGGCAGGCAGCTTAGTTGGCTGGCTGCAAGCCTTTTTCTTAGCGGATGTATCGCAGCGGACGGTATGGAGCTTGCGCAACAACCTGTTCATTCATTTGCAAAAGCTGCCAATCCCGTTTTTCGCCAGCAAAAATCACGGAGAGCTGATGAGCCGCACGACGAACGACATCGATAATGTGACGAATACGTTGAATCAAAGCTCAATCCAGATCATATCGAGCGTCATTATGCTCATAGGCTCCTTCACGATGATGCTTCTCTTAAATGTCTGGCTCACGTTGGTCGCTCTCGTCGTCATTCCGCTCATTGTGTTCGTTTCCAAACGAATTGCAAAGATTACGAAGCGCCAATTCAAAGGCCAGCAGCAGGAGCTGGGAGGACTCAACAGCTTTATTGAAGAGACGGTATCCGGGCAAAAGGTCGTTGCTTTGTTCCATCAAGAGGAGAGGATGGCGGAGCGCTTCAGCGAGGCAAACGCGAAGCTGAAGAAGGTCGGAATCAAGGCTCAAATCTATTCCGGCACGATGGGTCCTTTTATGAACATGTTCGGTCATATCAGCTATCTGATCATTGCAGGCGTCGGCGGCTGGCTGGCCGTGCATGACCTTGCTACCGTGGGCGTTATTATAAGCTTTCTCGGTTATTCCAGGCAATTTAGTGGTCCGCTTAATGAAGTTGCCAATCAATACAACATGATCCAGTCCGGCATAGCAGGTGCGGAGCGGGTATTCGAAATGATGGAGGTTCCTTCGGAATACGAGGGGGCGGAGGCGGCATCGAAGGTAGAGTCGCTTGCGGGCAAGGTGGAATTCCGTGACGTAGGCTTTGAATATTCGGACGGCACAGCTGCGCTTAGAAATATTAGCTTTACGGCTAAGCCCGGCGAGACGATCGCTTTGGTAGGTCCGACAGGCGCGGGCAAGACGACGATCATTAATTTGATCGGACGTTTCTTCGAGATAAAGGACGGCCAAATTTTGATCGATGATGAAGATATTCGCGACATGGACAAAAACAGCCTCAGATGCCAGCTCGGCATCGTGCTGCAGGATGCCCATCTGTTCTCTGGCACCATCCGCGAGAACATACGCTATGGCAGGCTGGATGCAACGGACGAAGAGGTGGAGGCAGCTGCGGCACAAGCGAATGCGCACAGCTTCATTGCGAGGCTGCCCCAAGGCTACGACACGGAGCTGAATGCGGAAGGCGGAAATGTCAGCCATGGACAGCGTCAGCTTATTACGATCGCGCGCGCTATACTTGGAGATCCTGCCCTGCTCATCCTGGATGAGGCAACGAGCAGCGTCGATACGCTTGCCGAGCTTCAAATCCAAGAGGCGATGAAGAAGCTGATCAGCGGAAGAACGAGCTTCGTCATTGCCCATCGGCTAAGCACGATTCGCCATGCCGATACGATTCTTTTTATCAAGGACGGCGAGATCGCGGAGCGCGGAAGCCATGAGGAGCTGCTCGCGAGTAGAGGACTTTACTATCAGCTGCACGGGAACCAGTTTTTACAAAACGCTTAGCCTGCAGCGCTTAATAAGGTTGAGTAGAATGTGGTACAATGAGACAAGCGATGTGATTAGGAGATGACAAACGATGACTGAACAATTAAATGAGCAAGAGCTTGTGCAATACATTGCAAGCGAAACGAACGCGGATGAGCAGCTTATTAAGCTGGTTTTGAAGCATGAGCAAGCCTTCATCAACAATGCGAAGGAAGATAAGAATGGCGAGGTTGACATCGACAGCGACGAGCTGGTCGATTATATTCTTAGCCGTCCCGATGTCAAATCGAACGAGCTGGTCGTGGAATCGATTATGGACGCGGAAATGGATTACTTGATGGATAAAGGGCTTGCCGGATACGTAGATTAATGCAAAATAGACTCCTGCCAAGAAGGAAAACGGCAGGGGTCTTTTTTTGCCCAAAACCCGGCTATATCGTCAAATCGTCTACTTTTTTCAGGAGATTACTCCATATATTGCACGCCGGATTCATCATACAATGAGTTCACAAACCGATTAGGGGTGGGAGCAATGAGCCTGATTTTAGTGTCGATGGACGGCATCACGAAGCAGTTTCCCGGCGTAATGGCGCTTGACCAATGCCGCTTTGAGCTTTATGCGGGGGAAGTGCATGCGCTGGTCGGAGAGAACGGGGCCGGCAAATCGACGATGATGAAAATATTAACCGGTGTCTACAAAAAGGATGCCGGACGGATCGTTTATAAAGGCAAGGAAGTTGAAATCGCGAGTACGAGAGCGGCGCAAAATCTCGGCATCAGCATTATCCATCAAGAGCTTCAGCTCATGCCGGATCTCACGATCGCGCAAAATATTTTTATCGGACGCGAGCATGCGGTTCTAACGGCGGAAATATGGCGGCACTAAAGGCGAGAATAAACCGGCGGCAGCGGAAACCAACGATTCGAAAAACGGCGCAGCAGACAAGAAGCTTTATATTCCGGTCATCTCCAAGGGCTTGCAGCACCAGTTCTGGCAAGCGGTGAAGCAGGGCGCCGAGAAGGCAGCAGCAGAGCTGGATGTCGAGATTACGTTCGAAGGTCCTGAGACAGAAGCGCAGGTGGACAAACAAATCGAGATGCTGCAGGCTGCGCTCGATAAGAAGCCAAGCGCGATTGCATTCGCAGCTCTGGACAGCAAAGCTTCTACTCCGCTGCTTGAGAAAGCCAAAGCGAACAATATTCCCGTCGTTGACTTCGACTCCGGCGTAGACAGCGACATTCCTGTGACAACAGCGGCAACAAACAACATTGCGGCAGCGGCGCTGGCTGCGGACAAAATGGCGGAGCTGATCGGCGGCTCCGGCGAGGTTGCGCTTGTCGTCCATGACCAAACAAGTCGTACCGGCATCGATCGTGCCGCGACGGGTGTGTTAATCAAAAGTAGTTTTTTTGAAAAAAAGGTTCGTTTATGTTAAAGTTAAAGGATATACTCGTAATAAACGGAGGTTGAGCTGTTGGCAAAAACGCATAAGGGGTTATCATTTTTAGAGATACTGAAACGATTTATTTTTATTACAATTGGTTCGATCCTAATGGGTGTAGCCTTGGAATTGTTTCTTGTGCCGAACAACGTAATTGACGGAGGCATAGCGGGTATTTCGATCATGCTGGCGCACTTAACATCGCTGCCGCTCGGCGTATACTTGTTCATTGTGAACGTGCCTTTCCTCATTCTCGGCTATAAGCAAATCGGCAAAACGTTCGCGATCTCGACGCTGTACGGCATTATTGTCATGTCGGTTACGACTTCGCTGCTACATCATGTAGATGCATTCACCGAGGAGAAGCTGCTGGCCGTTTTGTTCGGCGGTCTTATTCTGGGAGCTGGCGTAGGCCTTGCCATTCGCTTTGGCGGCTCGCTTGACGGGGTGGAAATTGTATCGATTCTGATCTCGAAGAAGCTGCGTATGCCTGTCGGACAAATCATTATGATTTTCAACGTTATTATTTTTGTTATCGCGGGTTTTATATTCGAATGGGATTCAGCCATGTACTCGATGTTTACATACTATATTGCGATCAAATTGATCGATATCGTGGTGGAGGGTCTCGACGAATCGAAATCGGTTACGATTATTTCGTCCGAATTCGAAGAGGTATCGCAAGCGATCATTGACCGGCTTGGACGCACAACCACTTTGATTCAAGCGCGCGGCGGCTATTCGAAGGAAGATACGCAAATGATTTATTGCGTCGTATCTCGTCTTGAGCTGGCAAAGCTGAAGGCAATCGTGCAATCGATTGATGAGAATGCGTTTATTGCAATCGAGCATGTATCCGACGTTATGGGCGGCGGCTTCAGCAAAGGCAGCATTCACTAATGAGATAAAGAAAAATCCGGCACTCTCGTCTGTAGACGAAGGCGCCGGATTTTTTTGGATTAAAGGCTTGTTGTAGCATTAGACTCTGTGGTAGCTCTAGACAGTCCCTTATCCTTGACGCAGAGAAGGAACAGCAAAGCGATAACCATGCCTCCCGAGGAGAAGTAGAACAGCACCGAGTAGCCCAGCAAATCGATCAATCCTCCCAATAGCGGCGGCGAGGCAATGGCGGCGAGCGAGGAGATCAAATAATAGATGCCGGTACGCGTGCCGATGCTTTGCTCCTTCCCAAGCGAAACGATAAAGGGGTAGGAGTTGATATTGATCATCGCCCAGCAAATGCCGCCGAGGATAAGCAAGGTGCGAAGCGGCAGCAGCGCGTCCACAAATGAGATGGCGGCAAAAATGATAATAAGGCCAATGACGCCAAAAGAGATAATGAGCTTCTTGCCAAAGCGATTGCCTAATAGCCCGCTTGGAATGGCGGCTAGGACGAAAGCGAGCGAGAAGAAGGCAAGCGAGAACGATGACTGGCCTTCCGTTAGCTGCAAATGGTTTTTGCCATATAGAGTGAAGAAGGCTTCGACGCCCTGGTAGGATAGAAACCAGAAGAAGATTGCTCCCAGCAGGAAGATGGTAGGGCGGTTCCACTGTCCCTTGAATGATACTGCCGGATGCTGCTCAGCTGGCGTGTAGGCAATCGCATCTCGTTTCTCCTTAATAACATACACGAGTATGGCTAAACAGATGAGCGTCAACACGGATGCTGACAGAAACGGGAGCGAGGAATGCTTCTCATATAGGAATGAGCCGCCCGCAAAGGCGAGTATGGAGCCGATGCCGCCCATAAAGTTAATGATCCCATTCGCCTGCGTCCGCTTGCTGTCCTGCGTAATATCGGGCATAAGCGCGACGGTCGGAGATCGGTACAAGCTCATCGACAGGTTCATCAGCACCATAAACAAAACGAGCGTCAACAGGCTGGTATGCCAAGGGATGAGTGCTCCAAACAAGGCGGCCAGCGGCATTCCGATGATCAAATACGGCATTCTTTTGCCAAAACGGCTGTTCGTGCGGTCGCTGCGGCTTCCGATCCATGGCTGCAAAAACAAGGCGAAGTAGTTATCGATCGTCATCATGAACCCGATAAGCGCTGTGCTCGTCAAAAACTTTTCAAGGAAAAAAGGGACGAACGCATTATACAATGCCCACGTGATGCTGATGCTGAAAAAACCGAACCCGAGCAGCCATGTTTTTTTCATTACGCCTAAGCTCCTCTCTTCATCAGCAAATCTGCCAAACGATCAGGGAAGTCGGTAATGATACCGGCAACGCCTGCATCAAGAAGCCGTTCCATATCAGGTATATCGTTAATGGTAAAAGGATTATAGTCAATGCCTTGCTCGGACGCTTCGGCTACCCATTCTGGCAATACGGCATAATGGTAGGCATGCAGCGCGTCGGCTTGAAGTGATGCGGCGTAATCCCAAGGGCGATATAGACCCTCCATGTACAAAATGCCGGTGCGGATTTCCGGTGCCAGCTGCTTGCACAGCGCGAGCGAGTAATGATTAAAGCTGGATAGAATAATACGATCGGTCATATGATAAGCGCGAACCATCTCGATTACTTTTTGCTCGATATCTTTATATTGAATGTAATCGTTTTTGAGTTCGATATTGAGGATGGTATCGGTTGATTGCAATAGATCAAGCAGCTGCTCCAGTGCAGGAATTCGCTCATCTGCGAATTGTGGCGCGAACCAGCTTCCAGCATCCAAGTCAACAAGCTCCTCGTAATCGGTATCCTTTACTAGCTTGTTTAGTCCGGTCGTTCGTGCTAAGGATTCATCATGAATGATCACAATACGGCCGTCCTTCGTTAAATGAACATCGGTTTCGATGCCGGTAGCGCCTAGCTCAAGCGCTTTTTTGAATGCGCCAAGCGTATTTTCGGGACAATAGCCGCTGGCTCCGCGATGGGCATAATTAATAGTGGTTTTGATAACGATTCATCCTCTCTGTTTGGAAACGACCGCTCGCAGCTTTTGGCCAAGCAGCATCGTTGTTGCTATTTTACAGTTGATTATGTGGATCGTAGCATATTGCCTGTTAGATTTAAAGTGCCTTTACTGGAATAAAAAAACAAAATAAAAAAGCCTATTTACATACCCCTCGGGGGTATGATATATTGAATTCAGAAACAGATACCCCATGGAGGTATGTTGAATGAACAATCGCACAATGAACGAGGAGTCGAAAGAGCATTCTCATGCTTCAGATGATTGCTGCGATACGGCTGGTCCGCGCAAAAGTCATCACTCGGAGCAAATGAAAGACAATTTAACGAAGCGTCTCAACCGTATTGAAGGACAAATTAGAGGCGTGAAGGCGATGATCGAGAAGGATACGTACTGCGATGATGTGCTTAATCAGATCGCGGCTGCGCAATCCGCACTGAACAGCGTCGGCAAGCTTTTGCTTGAGGGCCATATGAAAAGCTGCATCATCGAACGCATTCAAGCGGGCGAAAGCGAAGTTATTGATGAATTGCTGGTTACCGTTAACAAATTAATGAAATAAGAGAGGGGAAAAATAAAATGGCAAACACAGTATTGAAGGTTGAGGGCATGACATGCGGACATTGCGTGAGCTCGGTTGAGAAAGCAGTTAGCCATGCAGGTGCGGTTGGCAAGGTTGATTTGGCGAATAAGAAAGTAACGGTTGAGTTCGATGAGTCAAAGGTAACGATTGAAGCTGTCAAAGCGGCAATTGAAGATCAAGGCTACGACGTTGTTTAAGTGAAGGGCAGTCGAGCAACAATGAGCATGTGAGCTATTCATGATGAGGCTTCGTAAGCCTCTCTTTTTTTACAATAAAATATACCCCGTGAGGGTATGTGGTCGGTAGGTGAGTAAGCGTGGATAAAGTGCAGACGACGATTCAAATTACTGGAATGACCTGTGCAGCCTGCGCCAACCGGATTGAGAAGGGCCTCAACCGGATGGAAAGCGTAGAGGCGAATGTGAATTTGGCATTAGAGCGTGCATCCGTCAGTTTTGATCCGCAAATGATGGATGAAGCTAAGCTTGAGAATAAAATTAAAGATTTAGGATACGGCACGATTAAGCTGGCCGATGACTCGGACGATAGCGCAGGCGATTACAAGAAGCGGGAAATCAGAATGCAGCAGCTTCGCCTTGGCGTTGCGATCCTCCTTTCCCTTCCGCTGCTGTGGGCGATGGCGGGACATTTCTCCTTTACCGACTTCATACCGGTGCCGGAATTGTTTATGAACGCATGGTTCCAGCTGGCATTAGCTGCTCCTGTTCAGTTCATCATTGGTTGGCCATTTTACGTGGGAGCGTTCAAAGCGCTGCGAAACGGATCGGCCAATATGGATGTGCTTGTAGCGCTCGGAACATCGGCCGCTTTCTTCTACAGTCTGTACGTGACGCTGCAGACTTTGAGCCAGTCGGGTCATGGAGCCCATGAGGTCGAGCTTTATTACGAAACGAGCGCCGTGCTGATTACATTGATTGTGCTTGGCAAACTGCTTGAAGCTTTAGCGAAAGGAAGATCATCCGAAGCGATCAAGACGCTCATGGGGCTGCAAGCTCAAACGGCTATCGTCATTCAGGACGGCTCTGAGCAGCGCGTAGCCATTGAGGAAGTCGTCGCAGGCGATGTGCTGATCGTGAAACCCGGTGAGAAAATTCCTGTTGACGGAATCGTGCTCGAAGGTACTTCAACGGTCGATGAATCGATGCTGACCGGAGAGAGCATGCCGGTGGAGAAGCGCCAAGGCGATAGGTTGATTGGCGCTACGATCAATAAAAACGGTGCCATGCGCATGCAAGCGGAAAAAGTCGGCAAGCAGACGGCGCTTGCGCAAATTATTAAAGTCGTGGAGGAAGCGCAGGGCTCGAAAGCGCCGATCCAGCGGGTGGCGGATCGGATTTCGGGCATATTCGTGCCGATCGTAACAGCTTTGGCACTCCTTGCCTTTTTGGTGTGGTATTTCTTCGTGGAGCCGGGAGACATTGGGAATGCTTTGGAGAAGGCGATTGCGGTTCTTGTCATTGCTTGTCCTTGTGCGCTTGGTCTTGCTACGCCTACATCGATAATGGCCGGTTCGGGCAGAGCGGCAGAGCTAGGCGTCTTGTTCAAGGGCGGAGAGCATTTGGAGAGCACGCATCATATTGATACGGTCGTGCTGGATAAAACCGGTACGGTTACAAAAGGCAAACCGGAGCTAACCGATGTTAGATCGGCTGCTGGCTTCGAGGAGGCAAAGCTGCTTAGCTGGGTTGGCGCGGCGGAGAGAAGCTCGGAGCATCCGGTTGCGGAAGCGCTCGTAGCCGGCATTGCGGCTCGCGGAATCGTCATGCCGAATGCTGAGTATTTTGAAGCGGTGCCTGGCTTTGGGATTGAAGCGCAGGTTGATGGTCAACAATTGCTAGTAGGCACTCGGAAGCTGATGGAGAAGCATGGCGTTGATATCATGGCTGTAGGGCAAGAACAGCAGCAACTGGAAACGGAAGGCAAGACCGTTATGCTCATTGCTGTTAATGGGACATATGCAGGCCTCGTTGCCGTAGCCGATACGGTAAAGGAAACGTCGGCGGCAGCTGTAGCCCGTCTGAAGGAAATGGGTCTAGAGGTCATTATGCTGACCGGCGACAATGAGCGCACGGCGAAGGCGATCGCAAGCCTCGTCGGGATAGACCGCGTGCTTGCCGAGGTGCTGCCGGAGCAGAAGGCGAAGGCCGTTCAAGAGCTGCAAGCAGAGGGAAGAAAGGTCGCCATGGTAGGCGACGGGATGAATGATGCGCCTGCGCTCGTAGCAGCCGATATCGGCATGGCGATTGGCGGAGGCACTGACGTAGCAATTGAAGCCGCGGACATAACGCTTATGCGCGGAGATTTGAACAGCATCGCCGATGCGATTCGGATGAGCAGAGTAACAATGGCCAATATCAAACAAAATTTGTTCTGGGCGCTCGCTTACAATGTGATAGGAATACCGATTGCCGCAGCCGGGTTTCTTGCTCCATGGCTGGCGGGAGCTGCGATGGCATTAAGCTCGGTATCCGTTGTACTGAATGCGCTTAGGCTGCAAAGGATGAGATGATCGATATGCTTAAGGAAACGGGACGGAAGACAAAATATCGCAAACGCTCCGCGGCAGCGGCTTTAATCGTGATAAGCTTGCTTGCCGCAGGCTGCGGCAGTGCATCGAAGAATGATCACACGGAGCATGCAGCTACGAATGGGAAGGAGCCAGCGGCGAACGAGCATAGAGGGCATGCTTCTAATGCGGCAACGAATGCTCCGGACGATGAAGCAGCGGAAAATCATAGCGAGCATGGCGGCAAGGCAGATGACGCAGACAGCTCTGGAACAGACGTGAAGCTGGAATGGCAGTATTCGCCGGCGGCACCAAAACCAGGCGAAGAGACAAAGATCGAGCTGCACCTATCTGATGCAGACGGAAAGTCGATCGAGAAATACGATGTCAATCACGAGAAGCTGATGCATCTTATCGTCGTTAGCGAGGATTTGTCGGAGTTCAGCCATATCCATCCCGAGTATATAGGGAAGGGGAAGTTTGAAGTGACAACCGCCTTCCCTAAAGGCGGCTCGTACAAGCTGTATGCGGACTTTATTCCGACAGGCTCTTCTCAGAAGACGGCAACGTCGCTCATCAAGGTAGATGGCAAGAAGCAGGCCGCGCAGCCGCTGGAAGCAGATGCAACGCTGGTGAAAGACGTAGACGGTGTTAGCGCCGCTTTGGGCATATCCTCCCTTAAGTCGGGGGAAGAGGTGGATATTACGTTTACGTTAAGCGATGAAAAAACGAAGAAGCCGATTACCGATTTGCAGCCTTACTTGGGAGCTATCGGACATGTCGTCATCTTGAGTGAGGATTTGACTCGCTATTTGCATGTTCATCCGAAGGAAGGCAATGAGAGCGGTCCGACAGCCGAGTTCTCGACAAGCTTTCCAGAGCCGGGCATGTATAAAATATGGGGCCAATTTCAGCGTGGAGACAAGTCGTTTATCGTTCCTTTTACGGTTGAGCTGAAGTGAGTATCCAGTGATGAAAAAGTGTTGAACGGCTGTAGTCAGTCCCGATGATATAGAATTCATCGGGATTTTTGGTATGTTGAGGATGAAGCTTTCCATTTCTTTTGCCCATTCTAGTCAATAATACTATTGAACCTGAATTTCGAAAGTCCATAGTAATGAGCCTTAATACACGATGTCATAGGGGACTACTTCCAAAAATGTAAGTGGAAATGATGAATCGACAGGTATTGCTAGATTTTAGCATACAC
>NZ_JBXCIW010000018.1:0-105394 GCF_056786335.1 Paenibacillus sp. Y280 | reverse complement strand
GTGACTTGCGGGTGCGCATGCCGTTGGCTTAGGGCAAGTCCGTCTAGCAGCCAGCGAAGTTCGCGGGAAGAGACGGTGACGGCACCTTCGCGTCCCTTTGGCCACTCAAACGTACCGCGTTCCAGCCGGCGATAAAACAGCCAAAAGCCATTGTACTCCCAGTACAGCATTTTAAGCTTGTTGCGATCGCGATTGCAGAACACGAACAAGCAAGGAGAGAACGGATCGAGCCCAAAACATTCTTGAACGAGCGCGGCTAAACCGTCGATCGACTTGCGAAGATCGGTTGATCCGCAAGCGAGGTAGACAGGGTGGGTACTGGGTAGCGTTAGCATGACGCTACTTCCAATGCATGGACGATTTCACGGAGCAACTGCGGATCGAATCCTGCACGAAGCTCAATGTTGGCTTGTCCAATACGTACAACAAGTGAGGATGTGGAGACCATTGTGTCTGGTTGACTCACAACCGTGAGCGGCATCCAGTGTGTAGAAGGAGTTACTGAAACGGAGGAAGAGGTTTCTTTCGTTTTGCGGAGCCAATATTTGAGTTGATCTAGCTTAAAGTGATTGGCGGTACACCATGCTGACATGGTAAGGCCACTCGATTTGTAATCTGTGATACGTTCAATCCATGCTTGACGACGTTGTTCTCTCGTGGTCATGTGGCAACCTCCTTCATTGGGTTGCCTTCATTTTCTCATGAATGGTTTGGACGTTGAAGGTGGGCTGGATTTGACGCTTACGTTAAAGCTAAGCAATGGAGACAAGCGTTTAAAGAAAAAATAAATGTATTCCAAGATAATACGACAAAAAAATCTTTGTTTATCTCAGTACATAGATTTATTGATAAAGCCTTTGAATTTGGACATTTTGAGGTTGAGTCGTATAAACCATCTATTATTAATCGTAACTGGGTACTGCATGGTAGAGATGATATTAATGAGTGGAAGCCTGTTGACGCACTAAGACTATTTAACGCACTATATAGCCTAACATTTTTCAATGATTCTTTTAATAAATAGATAAATAGGGAAGGGCAGCCGGCTATATCGGCTGCCTCTTGTTCGTTATTGTATCGGGAGACGCTAGTCCAATAAGGCATCGGCAGTCTGAACTTTATTTTCGTCTGTCATTGCTGCTTCATAATATTCGTAAAGCGTTTTTCATCATTCGAATATGTGGATGTAAACGATCGGATATGTCGCCTGTCTCCTTATATAGTTGGATATCCTCTTCACACTCTTTGATCCGGTCTAAGAATCCAGGAGCTGACTCAACTAACGATGAATTTCGCATTACATGAAGGACTTCTGTGTAATGAACTATTGACTCGTCGCTAGTTAGGATAGTTGTTGGACGATAATCGGGAGTAGTGATTTCATAGGATGACGCTACTTCAGAAGCACTTGATGGCTGGACAAAATAAGCTTTTTGTCTAAGCGATTTCTTTCGCATTTCTTCTTCTTTTTCTTCTTGTTCTTTCAAAATAGCTGCATGTCGAGCTTCAATGGCCGTGACTAGTGTGTTTAATTCGTCCGTGCTTACTTCTTCTTCATTCTCCCAAGCAAACGCTTTATTTTGTTTATCAAAAAGAAACAAATCGTTATTTGAGATTTCTTTGATATTGCCGATTATCATATACCATTGGTCTGGAATTTCTTTAGGCTGCGCCGTGCTTTCTCGTAGCTCCAGCTGCGATAATTTGTATAAAAAACCGTCTATTTCATCATTAACATAAAGTAAATGATCAACATTTTTGTTTTTTAACTTCAGACTTCTATCAGAAACGAGTGGGATATCGCCATATTCTTCGGCTAAATCTTGAAGTAGGTCTTCCCAATGAGGTACCCCCTGTAAAAAGGACAAGGATCCCTTTTCCGATAAACTTAAGGCCAGTGCGTGTTGCTCCTCTTTGTATGCAATCTGACTGTGGTCAAATAAAAAATAGCTTTTAAATTGCTTGGAATGATAAAGCTCTTGTTTCTTAAGTAGATAGCGCTGGTATTGCACGCTTTTTGTTCCAGTAACGTAATCAAAACTCCAAACTTCGCCGGTTGGCCATTGTACAATTAAATCAGGTACATAACTCAAATCATCATTATGCAAATAGCCATCAATAACGGTTGCATCGGTTCTTGATAAACCAGCTTGGAGCTGATTTTTAATAATGGCTTTACCCACTCTATGCTTATGAGACTCTTGCGTACCTCCCTTTTTGTACCTGGTATAATTCCGCGATCCAGCACATTCTTCTCCTTTTTCATGTTTGAAATGACAGGCCTTATCTTCAAATAAAGCCATCCAGGTTGTTGCATTGCAGCACTTACATCTAAATAGTCCTTTTTTTGAACTTTCACGATATTTAGCATTTAAAGAGTTTTTGATCATATCCCATTTCATACCGGTTTGAGCTAGCTGAATGCGTTCAATTTCGATTCTTATCTCATCTGTAAGTAACCATGAACTTTCCATACGAAGGACACCCCCGAGAAAATCAGAAAATATAAATAAATTATACCAATATATCTGTATTTCACGATGAGGAAGCTTCAAAAAAATCGTCGTTATCGGATGCGAAATGCTACCGCATTTCGCTGATTTGCATTTCTAGCTCTAAATCCATAAAAAAAAGCTGCTGCAACGAAAAGAACGTTGCTAGCAGCGAGTAAGATCTATGCGTTTTGTAGACTCAAGTGTACAGAGAAAATAAAGTTGTAGACTAACATCCTTGATATTACCTCCATAAAAGTTGTCAGATATCAGGAAATAAGTATTAGACTGGTTCCGAATTACTTCGGCTTTCAAAGAAGATTTTGAAAAATAAAGTTATAAACTACATGCTGTAGTTTCTGGCCATTATTAACGTAGTGCCAGCTTAATCTATATGCTAAACCATAGAACGGAGGGCATGATCCTTGCCCCGTAATCAACAATCATCGACTATTTAACTATGATTTCAAACTCTTTTCGAAAGAGGCCATCTATTAGAGTTAAAGAAGTTTTTCCTTTGTTATACGTGATAAGCTCGTTGTTTCTGCTGTCATAGATCGCAATGCTTTTATCATACGTATAGATGAATGAAACTGGATTTAGAGGATCCACTTTCACGATCTCCTTATTATATAGAATAGTTACATTCATTTTTGAGTTTGGAGCTGCTACAATCTTTTTTGTTTTCTTGTTATCAAGCGACAGGGTATACTTTTTTAGATCCTTTTTGATTTCATGGTTAACTGCGCCAATAAATGTTTTTTCAAACATTGTGGGATTAGGGTTTGTCGTTACTAATTTAATTAGCTGTAATGATTTTTCTTGAAATGCCATTTGCATTTCAAATACTTCTCTCATTGCTTCATCTTTACAATATAACTCTTCACAATACGTAAGATATTCAGAATAAGCTGCTAGCCGTTCATCAGATGTTATTTTATCCGATTTAACTGTATTCGCCCACATTAGACCAGATACAACAACAACTACACTCGCTACAATCCTATATATCAGCTTTATATTCCCCGAATTAAAGATTGACCGCATTAATAACCACTCCTTCTAATATCATTATATTAATCTACTACGTTCGAGTTAAAATTTGGTTGTTTACCGGTAGAAATGATTAAACTGGACTTGTTCATTCAACCAAAGGAGCATCCAGGAGCAGGGGATACACTAGGCATGCTGCTAGCATGGGTTCAATACACATAGTCCAGTATTGCTTTTACGGAAATAAGACGTTTTTTTCTTTTTACGCTTACCTGCTATATGAAGAAAATTTGTTGATTCTATAAGGATTTGGAGCTGAGGAATTGTCAGCTTATAAGAAATAAGTTTTAGACTGAATATCCAAGGAGAAGGTGTCCGTAGCGCAAACCGACACTGTTCGGAGAAAATAACGTAGTAGACTGAGCATTGACTGGTGATCGCCAAGCAGTTGATGGCCACCAACTTTATTTTTCTTTCTAATACTATATTTTCCGAGTCTAACACTTTATTTTCTTTTGACATCAAGATGTAATCAATTTTCCTTTGCAGCGTACCCTGTCCTAAAGAATCATTGAAAATCATACACCGTAAACTTCTGAATAATCATCACTAACCATTACGGCTTGAATACCATCACCACCAGCTGCTGCTGTTTGTAAGTTCTTAATCGTTTCATCTTGGAATGGGATGATAAATAGCGCTTCATTTTCAATCGTTTTATCAGCACCAGCTAACGTAAAAGCGATCAAATCGCTATGTTGCTCTACTTGCTTAACGGATGATGTGACTGCGCTAGCTCGGATATCATCTCGTAATGCAATGATATGATCTTTTGGCAGTTTAACCAATAGCATTAACTTATTATCATCAAGATCGAGTAAGCCCTTACTTGATCCGACCTTTAATCCTTTGGCTTCTTCTTTGAAATAATCTTCATAGGTTCTCATAAGACATCTCCTTCATTTGTGGGTATCTTTTATATGTCGGAAAAAAATCATCGAATTCAGATCTTGGACATAATATTTTCATAAAGAAAAAAATCCCCCTGGAGTGAGCAGGGGGAATAGCAATTAACGGTAACGATAGAGCACGCGGAAGAACGGATCGACTTGCCAGTTCCAGACGATTACTTTGCGAAGCCCGTAGTCGGCATTAACCAACATGGGTACTTCACCCGTAATATTACCTTCCGGATCGAATTGATAACCATTTGCTTCAAGTACATCGGCATTAAAACCGAAGTTACTCGCACTTGGGAGGGTAACCATCACGGTAACTTGGCTTTGGCCGACCAGCTGGAAGGATGGCATCGGTGCAAGCAGCGTGAGTTCAAAGTCGGATCCATTTTCCTCTTGAGGGTATAGGGCCAGTTCATATTCAAACGTAAGTACTTGCGTTCCTTGCTTAAAGAGAACCGGTGATAGTGAGGTAGTTGCCAGGAATAACTGATGAAGACGATTCAGTTCTTCTACATTGGATTCCGCAAGTGCTTGACCGTACTTCTTCAGTTCATCCTGCAGATCGGAATAACGCTGGCCCACAAAACTGACGATATTACCGTCAGGGAAGACCGTCCGGACATCAATTGCTCGATTCGCCGGTGGGGCGTAGAAACTTTCATCTTGAGCGAGAGGGGCATGCAGACCAATTTCATGCAAGACTTTCAAACGGTCATAAACAAGACCATATTTTGAGCTGGAGAGCACCGTGCAGCTGATATGACACCATTTCATTTCAATAGGAGTTGAAACCGTTAATTTAGGGATTTGAATTGTCATTTAAGAAGACCTCCATTTTTTATAATTAGAATTTCGCCGGAGGCTCATGCTATAATAGCATTGTTTACAGAACCACATCGGCTCCCTTACGGGGTCAATTAGGCGACGCATTTAGCAGATGCAGCGCCTTTTTTTTTGGTCAGAGCGACAGGGAATAATAGATCAACTAAAAATGTTTGAAGATAATCACCTCCTTAAAAATCAGGTTCATAATGAACCAGGTAACAGGACAAGATGGATGTAGGTTAGTGAATTATTCGTATATAAAATTAGATTATTCTTGAAAAATATCCACCTTGTCCGCCCTGCAATTCATGGTATTTTGTTGTCTTTATCAAAACGATGAAGTTTTTTTAAAAAAATGAAGGCAGCACAAACCATCTATTTTAATTATTGAAAAAAAGTATAATTGAAAAAAATTTGATTAACATTTTCATTTAAAAGATTGGTACTAATGTGAGGTGGATTTATTTATAGTTCAGGACTTTACAGCTCTATTTTTTACTATTATCTTCTTATGAACCTAATAATGAACTATCTATTTTTCTGTATTCTTCCTCTAATACTTTTAAGAACTGATCTCGCTTGGTTTCCTCTCTTTTTATAATAAAAATCTCTTCATCTTCAGTCATTTCAAACTCAGAATTTGTTAATAGATAAGGACTAATATACTGACTCTCTATTTTTTCAGTAGCCTCTTCAAGTTTTATTTCCATTGCTTGAAAGAGTGCTAAAACCTTTGTAACGTGGAGAGTCCAGATATATCTTTTTAATTCTACAACTGCTTTTATTTCAGCATCTTTTTCAATTGCTTCACCGAGTTTTGCAATAATAAGTTCTACTAGCGTAACAAAATTGTAATTAACATAAGTTTCTACCCTTGATCCAAATTTTGATCTTGCTTCAGACCCACTGTATCCATGAATTGATTTTAAAAGGTTAGTAAACAGAATTTCACGATTAAAAATGTCTTCTCCAAATGTATCGAATTGTTTATGAGCTTGGAGTTGGGTTAGGTTTTCGATTTCGACAGTGTACTTCTTCATATTATTATCCCCTCAACTCCTAGTATCCCTTATTTCCCAAATGGGGGGCTCGAAGTAAGAGCCCCATAAGGATTGAACAAATATTTAGATATGTTATAGATAAGAGCTAAGAGTTATTTGATATAGTTTAGATTTAGTATTTTTCGACGGGTGGCTTCGTCTTTTTCTTTGGTTCAATTTTTATTCCATATGCCTTCCGAATAGCCCTCAGTGATCGTTCATGAATGCTGTAAATGTTGTCTCTTGGTATCCCCATATCATCAGCAATGTCAAGCAGTTTTTCCTTGAGCCCATGGTGCCGGTATAAAACCTCTTTGAATTGAGGCTTTATCATTTCCATGTTTGCATACAGTTTTCGATTCGTTTCAGCTTCATTTTCGGAAATGATTCTCCGATGTAAATCACTTTTTACTTCATTTTGTTGTGCGATTATTTCCTTTATAGCCATTTCGTGTAAAGATTTATCATTCTCATAGATCTCGATCGCTTGCTTTACCCAATTAACTAAATAACTTAAGAGGTCATGCCCTTTATTACCTTTTTCGAAATGACGTTGAATAATAACCATGGTTATTTGGGCAATAACGTCTAACTCTTCCTGGTTAATCTCACTTCGTCGTCGTCTTATGAATTTCTTTGTAACTTCGTAGAAATCGTTAAATCGTGAATCTGAAGCTTTTTCACCTTCTCCTTCTAAAGAACGCTGGATGTCAGTGAATCGATCGTCGTACTGTTTGTGCTTTCCCTGATTAGCCATGCGACAGTTCACCTTCTCTTTCGCTACTTTGGTAGCTCACAGTCTACCTACCTGTCTTTCTCCTTAAAGTAGCGCAACTGCCGATCGCTTTAACAGCTCGGGTGATCTACTTCTGTAACATCGATTACTGCGGATGTAATCGGGCGAGAATTCCATGCCTACTACTTACATTTTTTTGCCCAAAATCTAACAGCCTCTTACTCTTTTTTTGAGAATTCGCTGTACTTCATTCGAGAGTGGTCTCTTTTTCTTCTCTCGTTTGGTTTGCCACCTATTACTACATCAATTTTTTAGGCGGAAATCTAACAGCTTCTCAAAAAATTCTTAGATTCATATTTTCTCGCAATATCCACTTCACATTGCCCCTATGACCTTGCTAATAGGATATTTTCTATGCGGCCAAGGAGACGAGTCCGTTCCCTAAGTACTTCAATACCTAAATGATTTATTCCACTAACCTTTATTGGGCGTGAAACCCCACCACCCCGCAAATTCGGAAGCGACCAGGAAAAACACCTGTTCCATTCCGAATTTTTTTTGCGCCGCCTGCAGCTCTGCAAAAAGGGGTACCCGGTGGCACGTAAAGGCAAACCTCTTACCCATTAAACCAAAAAAAAAATTGCATTTGGGAGGAATCAATGAAGAAAAGATTTGACGGTTTGTGAACCGAAATGGTGTTGCGAGCCACTTGCTGCTTCCGTTTTCAACCGCATTCATCCAGAACTGTGTCAATATCGTCATTTTAGCCTGCCATACCGAACCTTGTCCTGCAAGGGTGGCTTTTCTCATTCGAGAACGCCATCCCTTCGGGCATACCCTTGCACGACAAGAACCGGTATAGCAAAACGGGCTATGCCGATACGACACAAGGATGAATTGCTTTTTGAAAACTACATACGCAAGTTGTACTTTCGCTAACAGATTTCTGTTCCAAACCTTAAAAAACGCGCTCATCGCCGCGCGGCTAGCCTCCTCGAAATCGGATGAAGGGTAGAGAAGGGTCGATTTACCATAATTTGGAGGTTGATGAAAATGGAAGTGACATTTGATAAGGGTTTCATGGTACGCACGCTTGAAACAAAGGTTGTGAGTTGGTCCGCATTTGCTGTTAACGTTCAGGATCCATCATACTCATTGGTTAAAATCATCGGTTTTGTAATTGATGAAGAGCTTTACCGCCATGATGAGCAGTTAGCCGCTATGGTTAACAGCTGTGAATTCAGCGAGCGTTTTCGTGAAAAGGTGGTCGCAACGATAGAGCGATCGGTGACTGCTTTTGAAAAGGTCCTTAAGCAGCTTGAGAGTGAGGAGGTTTCAGAATTAGGTTAACCACTTAGAAAAGGGAGTTGGATAAAATGACAAAACAATCAATTTCTATTCCAGGTAAGGAAACAAAAAAACACATCACGGAGGCGCTTAAGGCAGTGTTTCCCGGCGTGAAGTTTAATTTTAAATCCGAATATGATTCGGTTACAGTGTACTGGGTGGATGGTCCGGTCGTTCCTGATTTGGAGAAAGTGTTGAATCGCTTCACTAGCTATACTCGCGTCCTTGCTCATACGGACTATACCGATGCAACGGGCTATGAGTGGAAAGGCGAGGTTTATGTAGGCCCTAGATATTTAAGCGCTGTGAGGACATTATCAGATGCGCGTAGAGCGGTAATAACCGCGTACATGGATGAAATTGATGGTAATTCATACGCTGATGCGCTGATATTTGAACGGATATCAGCTGAAAGGGAGCTGATCCGCAGTGGGATCATAGAAGGGACAACGCCAGCTGATCGTCCTGATCTTATGCTGGATGCCAGTCCGGTCAGGGATGAGAGAAAAGCAACAAAGCAGGCGGCGCCGGCAAAGCTACCTGATAATGTGGTGCAGTTGTTTCCGAAGAAGACGGCGGAGCAAGAGTATCTAGATTCGCTTACGCCAGAACAGAGGCTAAAGCTTCAGGTGTTATATAGTTTCTTCAAACTAGAAGCTGCAGATCTCTTAGCTCAGTCTGGTATGACAGTGGATACCGCTTTTAGCTTGGCCGCGAATGAGTTTTATGGAAAATCGACTAAATAAAGCGTTGATTCCAGGGAGGAGTAGAACGATGAGCGTACCATTCACCGTTACGAAAGAAGATATTGACCGGCTATCGGCTGAAATAGAGGAAAAAAGGATCGAATTGAACCAGTATAGCAGATGTTACAGAGGAATAAGTGATGACCTGCAGCTGCTATCTGAAAAATTGGATAATCTCATCGTTAGGCACACGCAGCTCACGAAGTATTTTAAAAAGAAAAAGCCGTCTGCTAAGTAGCAAACGACTCATGGAGCGAAGAAACTTGGTCGGTGCCCTCGCTCCTCTATTCTAACAAAACGGAGGATGATGAAACAATGTTAAAAAATATAATGAAACAGCTGCTTACATCTAAATCAGAAAAATACCATGTGATACGTGCGGTGCTCGTCCTGGTATTGGCCAATCAGTTTATGAAAGGTTGGTTTGATATCAGTCTTGCAAACTGGGCGCTGCTGCAGCTTGAATATATTGCAAGTACGGTTTGGTGGAATGTGCTTGGTGCTTTACTATTTGTCGGAATTATCGTGGTCTCGATCCGAAATGTTATGGAGATTGAGAGAGAGCAAAAAGAGCAAGCTGCAGCACAAAATCAGGATAGAGCTCATGTCGTCATAATCAGGAAGGTGATGAAATGAAATTGTTTCGCTTGGTCATTACAGTTGGCGCCTTCTTCTTATTTTCGCAAGGTTTTACCGTTTTTCTACTCCGCAAAATGATTGAGTTTGCAGTCGATCAAAAGCTCCCAATCGATGAGCTGGTTACTTATCAAATTCTTATTATGAAAATATTGATCGGATCACTTCTTGTTTTAGGTGGTTTGTTCTTAGTCCTAGTTATTGTGTTTGTTTATAAAGCAGTGCGATCGCAGGATCCGGTTATAGGGGCTTGCAGAGTAGACGCTGAAGTTTAACCACTTACAGGACGGACGGCGGACGGATTGCCGCTAAGATTCTCAAGAGAGGATGATTAGTTCATGAGAAATCACATCGTTTTTTGTAGTGCCGGCAAAGCAAGTCTAGCTGCAGCTGACTTTATTCAAACGAATCACCCGGAAGATAATATTTTGCTTTATTTCACGGATACATTATGGGAAAGCGGGGATTCTTATCGGTTTATCAATGAAGCATCGGATAAAATGAGGCTCCCATTATTGACGCATAGTACGGGTATGAATCCGATTCAGCTCATGTTTGAGAAAAAAATGGTTTATAACAATCGGATTGGTGATTGCTCAAAAATACTGAAGCAGCGTGTGGCCAGTGATTTTTTAAAGAAGGGGAAAAGACCTGCAGTTGAACACTGGCGGAATCGACATTATCTGAAGAACGATGATTTCATTACAGAGGCAGTCTTATATTTTGGGATCGGGTTTGATGAAATGCATAGGCAAGATGCGATCATTGAAAATTGGAAGCCATTCAGGGTCGAGATGCCACTGATTCATAACAACATTTGGAAAGAGGATGTGCTGAAGAAATACGATATCAAGCAGCCAATTCTGTACGATTATGGTTTCGCTCATAACAATTGTAACGCCAGGTGCGTAAAAGCCGGCCAGGCTCACTACAAGCTACTTAGAGCCAAGATGCCGGATGTCTACAAGAAAATTATGGAGCAAGAGTATCATTTGAAAATGTGTGTGTCAGCGTACCGGTATATCAAGGATACGGTATCTGATGGCAGGGATGGGTTTACTGAAGAGGTCCGCGAAATGCTGTATAAGGAAATCGATGACGCTTATAGAGATTATTTTTATGATCGAGCGCCTAAACCAAAGCTCTATATTCATCCGGCAGCCGGTGCGACTTGCGAGCAAATGCACATTAAACAATACGCATTCATGAAGAAACAAAGTAAGAAACCAGTTAGAAATACATTTACCGACGATGAGGGGAATGTACATACGCTGCTAGATTATCCCGCTGTTCCGTACCCCATTCACGTAATGGACGACGAGTTAAAGAAGGACCAGCAAATCGATTTGTTTGATTTCGGCGGTTGCGGCTGCTTCGTAGAGGATTTCGATGCAAGCTAACTAATAGATACGGAGGTTTTTTAATTTGAACGATAAAAAAAATCTGATTATCAAGAAGGGCTGTATGGATCTGTTATATGGAGGATCACGTAAAAAAGGACTCAAAATCGAACCGTTAACGAAAGAAGAAAATGCCGTATTCCAAGGTGTACTAGAGGAACATATTACGGCGATTTGTGATCAACGTAGGCAGTTGATCGTTTGCCGGCACCTCGGGATCAATGGCTTCATGAAAGAAACACGTAAGGAAATCGGTGAATCACTGGGGATATCCGGCAGCCGGGTGAGCCAGCTGGAGCGTAAAGGGCTTTTAGAATTGTTCCGGAGTATTAATCCAAAATGGCGTTCATGGATTAAATAGAGAGGAGTAAGCCTATTACGGACCAGAGTCTATTCTAGTCAAAAAAGGGAAATTGATTGCGAAACTACCGGTTCTTACCTTAAAGTGGATATATACAACACTTGGAGGGTTTATAATGGACGAGCGTAGTACGAAAGATTTGTATACGAGTAATGGGCATTATACGGAGCAGCGTTTAGAGGTTCATCGAGATATTATTAATGGACTATTTGAAGGACTCTCACCAGCAACAACGCAGCCTGCAGCTAATTTAATGGGTGGGGGAACGGCTTCAGGAAAATCAGCACTTTCAGAGCTCATGATTCGGGCATTTAAGTCAGAGAGAGAAAGTGTAGTCATCATAGATTCGGATAAAATTAAGTCGATGCTTCCGGAGTATGAGAAGCTGCAGAAACAGGATCCAGAGAAAACAGCCTCGATTTTGCATGATGAGAGCAGTGACATTAGTGAAAAGCTGTATATGCAAGCAATGGAGAAGAAGCTAAATATCATTTTTGACGGGACAATGAAAAATAGAGATAAATATGAGCGTTATATTGACTTGGCTAAGCAAAATGGTTATAAAGTTTCGGGTGTATTGGCTGATGTGCCGCTTGAAGAAGCCTTCCGGCGTGAAGAAGCCAGGTTTCTTCGTGAAAAGAGAAGGGTACCTGCTGAAATCGTTAAAGAGAGCCATGCCCTGGTGCCTGTAACATTTCATCATATTAAAGATAAACTGGACTCATTCTATGTGTACGATATGTCAGAACGTCATCCAAGCCCGTTTTATGTAAAAGAAAATAATCAAATACGGGTGATGAATGAGGAGCGTCTAGCAGGCTTCTATGCTAAAGGTGATCTCGAAGGTGACAAGTGGATCAAGCTGGAGAAAACCGTGGAATTAAAGGAGCTCCTAAAACAAGCAAATGGAATGCCAACTGGTTCACAAGTTACCGCGGACTTACTGAAAGCGGCAGTGCAGCATTATAAATTAGATGTGGTAAACGGTAAAGAGATTATGAACTACAAGCTGCAGGATGGGAAAATGGGGAGAATTACGCTCGAGAAGATGCCTTTCTTGTCAAAGGAGAAAAAAAATCAGATCCTGGATCAAGTGAGTAAGGGAAGCTTGATGTCAAAAACACGCAATATGGGTTTAGAAATGTAGAGGATAAAGCGTTATAATGTAATAAAGGGGTGAGAACTATGGATATCAGTAAAGTAATGAAGTATGTTGAGGAAAACAAAGAAGAGTACTACAAAGACTTGTTGGCCAAAGAGGCTGCAGAGTTAGAAAAAGCGTTAAAAGAAAAATCTGATGAGAATTCATCAGCTAAGGATGAGTAGTAACGCAGTGAAATCATAATGGGCGGGAATCAGTGCACTGTGGCACACCCGTCCATTTATTTATATTCCAAATTCTAAGGGGCCGTCTTCGGATCTTTTAGATCTACATCTAAGTATGCAGCCATTCTAACTTGTATCTCAACCTTGACATGACGCCAGAGCATCGTAAACTCATGCTGATAACCACGAACTTTAAACTTCGTTATTACTGCTTCTTTTTCTCGAATTTCCTCGATTATTTTAAGGCCGGCATTCTTCATGCGCTGTTTAATCTCATAATAGGACTTTGTGGCATCATTTTGAGCTTTTCTCAGTAATCCTACATAGACTTCCTTCATTTTCATGTTGGAGGCCATCATAATCTGAATATCTCTTTCGAGTACATCCAGGATATATGGAAACAAAATGGCTTCTTTTAAAATTTGTGTATCATCATTGTTATATGGTTGCGGCGCCATATTTGATCAATTCCCACCTTCAGGTTCGATATTCTTCTCATTATATACCGAACATATGTTCTTTTCCACGAGGGGATTAGTTCCAAGTAAGGAAATTAGAACAGCTATTAGTGTAAGGGTTGTTGATTTGACTGATTTTTGGAGTCGATAAATCTGCAATCTTTGAAAAATAAATTTTAGACTGCACGATCGGGATGAAGTAGCCGGCGCGCCGATTTTTTTCTAACACCCATTTAGGGTCTCTATTCTTCGATTAGAGCGACGATAAGCTTCTTAGGTATTTTGGAATGGATCAAGAGACTTAAAACGCGAGAAGGCCCTTTTAAGGGCCTTCAAATTGCATTTTTAAGCAATTGTTAAAATGCATCGTCATTTACTAATTAATCCGGTATTTCTTCAACCATTTTTTCATCGCAATCATCACAACGAATATTAACCTCTTTGGATGCTCTCACGGAGTTACCGCAGCTCGGGCACACAAGTTTTCTAATATGCGATTTACGGCGCGGTTCTTCCTCTTCTTCAGGCTCTTCATCTTCTTCGTGTTCAGGAGCTACGGTCCCAAACGTATTGCGTGCGATCGTAAAGACAGTTTGATTAATAGACATGGACTCAATCTCATTGATCGCATCATTTGTGAGCTTCGCAAATATCCAGCCAAGCTTTTTATCGGGCTTGTCCGTCTCATAATAAAAACCTCGGCGTAAACATTCATCACGGAAAAGCTTATTGTGATATTGGCCAGAACGAGATACGTCTTTCACTTTATGGATTTTGTTATATAGATGCGTCATTTCATGCATAACCGTCGTCATGGTTTCAATGAATGGGATATTTAAGTATTCAGCAGCGATGTTAATTTCATAGAGTTTAACGGAACCTTCAGTATTAAACCAAATCGGTTGCCGCGAGCACCACCCCATAGTTAATCGCTTGCCACCAGATTGAATAGTAATCGCTATCTCGGGGAGCTCATTATCAAAAAAGGCTTGATTCAAGCAGCGGTAAGCATTGTGTAATTCTTCGGTTAATACCTCAATGTTATTCAATAAAGATCTCCTCCCGTCATAGTTAAACTATATATTTTTGAATGTATACTTTCAACTATAATTGAATGTTTACATTCAATTATTATAGCCAAAAATGAGCCATACCCTTAAAGGTTGGCTCATAAAAAACGTCTCCACCATTTTTTGTTTTTTCGCTGCAGCTCTTCTTTAGTAGCAGCCAGCTGCTGCGTAACATCATCAAGTTGCTTTTTCATTTCTAGAATGGAATTGCTTTGTTCGTTTATTAGTATCGCTTGCTGGCTAAATCGTTCCTCATGGTTTTCATGAAGCCTCGCATGCTCTTGAACGGTGCCCTCTGTTTTTCGAAAAGTCTCAAGCATTTTAGGGAAAAATTCCGGAAAATCAAAAATGACATCAGCTACATCTTTTTCATCGGATGGATCCACCGTCATCGGAAAACGCTTGGCCAGTTCCTTTAGAATTTCACTTTTGGCATAGCTAGCTTCACGTAATCTCTTAATCTCGTAAAGTACAGGCAAGGCTTCGGGTTTATAATAAGTAACGGATCTTTCTTTTATCATCGGTATAAACATTTGAAATTCAATAATCCAATCAGCTGCGGTGCTTTTTGGGACATTGATAGCATCAATTAGTTCGCGTTTGCGCAACATTTGCTTCATAGGCGACCTCCTCCGGCCGTCCGCCGTCCAAACAAAAAAGCGTGGCCAATGCCTACATAATAGCAAGATATCTATCAAAATGGAGATTTCCCCAAAATATTCCCATCAATTTGCAAATTTCGACTTTCTCAAAATCTAGTATTATGTTATAGTATTCCGTAAAAGATGCCATCTTTTAGCGGATGGATCGATCCTTGACAATAGAAAAAAGCCACCGTTTCAAGCGGCAAAGGTTTGGCGACCTTTGGCTGCTCCTACCGTAGATACACGGCGAAACAGGCGCTTACGATGACTTCTTCTAATTGAAATGTCAATTCGTTGTTTAAAAACAACTTTCTGACATCATTTTAGCATAAAGAACGCACTAGTTTCAAGCGTTCCGAGCAAAATGGGAGAAGATACATAGGTCTTTTTACTGACAAACGTAGAGCCCTGCTACCCACCGTGTTAAATCGGTCGGAAGTAGGGCTTTTTTAGTTGTCTAGGATCGCAAGCCGGATGCCTAGTAATGCTGGTTTAGAGCATTATTGCAGCCGATCTAGCTAAGTTACATATATAAATCGAGTATCCTCCACTCAAATTTCAAATTTTTGAAAAATTGAGCTAATGGGGTCTAATTTCCTATTGCCAAAAATCGGAAATGGTCATTTGAGGTAATCAAAAAATAACATATCATGCGCTCCGGATTGTCTTTTGAAAAAAGAAGGCATTCCGAGGGCTTGCTTTCCTATTGTCTTTTTCGAGAATGGGGTTGGTAAGCCGGGTGAGATCCGCATAGCTTGGTGGAACAGGAGACCACGATAAAAGACCTGCTCGATCTATGTGGCGTACCGGTGGCTAGTGGATCGATGTAACGATGGTTGCCACGTTTTGGCCGTGGCCACTTGCACTTAACCAGGTGCGAAGTGAAGCTTCACTCTCGAAGTCTGTCTCTTACCGGGGACAGATAAACCGGATAAATACGAAATGCAAACCAATACTATGTGACTCCATAGTGGATTGCGACCGTTCCGATTGCGCTTGCGAGCGCAGGGTAGTACGTGGTCAGTGTGTCGCTTGTACCTTACTGGAAACCGTTAAGGGAGACATGATCACGCAGGCAACTAATAAAGCCATGGTGGCGGATCGATATATAGGAACCGTAAACGATCCAGAGTAATAAACTCTATAAATAGTTGGCGCTTTGAAAAGAGCGATGGGTAGAAACAAATCCGGCAGCCAGCCGCCGTTAGTGCTGGCCGTCCCTTGTTACGCCAACCTTATCCCAAAAGCAGCCACCGATGCTGCTAAGTCCAGCTTGATAAACTGGCCGGGATAAGGTGAATTGTGTCCACTCACCATCCTATTCATGAAAAGAAAAAGCGAAATGCCATATTCGAACTCCAATTCACCTTGAATGAAGGGGCGGGCGCGGGGAGAATGTTTTCAATAAATGAAACGCGTAGCGTTTCTACCTTCTAATAAAGCTTGTGGATAAGAATTATTAAAAAAGGAATTAATCCACAGATGTGATGTGTTTGGATAGCTCCCCCTGGCGGGTCGTAGAAGGCTGAAAGAAAGAAGAATATATGAGTAAACGTGGCAGGATTCTCATTAAGGTTTAATTCATTAGAGCAGCTGCTGCTGTGAAAAGAAAATAAAGCATTAGATCCATGTAGTGAAATTAAAGCGATTAAGGGTATCGAAACTCGTTTGATATCGAAATATAAGTATTAAATTAAGCTCAGCGAAAGTTATAAGAGAGATTTTGATGAGAAAATAATATATTGGACTGGAAGCTACCGAAAGAACAACTAGGATCACGAGTTACAGCTTCAGCGCGCAGCTGGCCGTCATCGCTCCCGGCGAAACCGATCGCGCGAAGGGGTGCTTCCGGAAGAAGAACAACCAGGATCACGCTGCAGCTTCACCGCGCAGGCGCCCGCTGTCGCTCGCGGCGAACAGATCGCAGCGAAACGCGCTTTCGGTAGAATAACCAGGATCACGAGTTGCAGTTTCGCTCCGGAGCTGGCCTCCGTCACCGGAGCGCGCCGATCCGTAAAGCGGGAAGAACATTAGTACAGCTGTTCAGAGAAAATAAAGTAGTAGACTGTCGGTCTTGCTACTAAGCCTTTTTTCAAATCAATGAACGTCAGCTTCTGGAAAATAAGTATTAGACTCAGCTCATTTTCTTTCCCTCAATCACTCGAAAAAGAAAAATAAAGTATTAGATTTAGCACAACCGTTATAACGATCTATTTAGAGGGTTTTGTCCTAAAGAATCTGTCTAATGCAGTCGGTCAATGGCTCTTGCCATACACCTTTAAATCCCTTAGATCACGATCCCTCATCCTCTGATGGAAAAACTCTTTTGGTATATTTATCATGACTGAATTCAGGCAATAATCTATAGGAAATTGGGCAACCAATCTACCTTCCAAAAGCTCGTTAACCGTGTAATCCTCGAAAAAAGTACACTCATCATCGCGCCACACAAAAATTCTCGTAGTATCCTTAGCTCTAAAACTATCTATATGCAGAGAACCGCACTCCCCCTTGTCAAGACGAGCTAATGATATTTTCTCTCTCCAATGTTGAGGTATCCTTTCTTTTATACCATCGTTACGACTAGCAGTTCCTATGTAAACTTGACAATACTCATCTAAGACCATAACATAGTGCCCGTAAATACCAGCTACAGAATTAAGATCTTTAATTTCATAAAACTTATTTGAAGCTACAAACTTATCCAGTTCTTCATTAAATTTCTCCCGAGACAGTGACTTAAAGTATTTCATATTGAGATCAAAACGAGTCATAACCTTCTCTAACTTAAGCTTTGATTCTTCAGACGAAGTGGCATTATCTTTATCACTCGTCTTCACATAATTATCGGCGGTTAGTTTATATCCACCGTCTTTATTGTGTACCTTCACTCCAAAATGGGGGATCATATATATTCCGTCCTCCTATCTCTACCCCTAAAAAAGTCCACCTAAACAACATTATTTATTGTAGATGCTGGATAGAGGAAACCCGAGGTTTTATGTGATTCTTTGCTTGCCTGATGTCATTATCTTTCCTTATCATTTTCCCGACATCTCGCTCGAAACATGCTTACACATTGGGCTAAACTCAGAACATTCGAGTTAAAAAGTCTGCCACAAGAGAGTCAGTCTATAACTTTATTCTCCTAGTCTAATACTTTATTTTCTCAGTCTAACACTTTATTTTCTTCTAACAACAGCACGAAATAGGCAGAAAAAGTTATTCCTGCCTTCTGACGTACTTTTAGATTAAATCTACTTGGATTTCATCCGAAAGGAACATATCTAGATTCATGACACGAATTCGTCCGAACGGATCAATAAAGTCCTGGAGGTTATAAGTTACGATGATGTCTGCATTATGTATAATAGCAGAAGCCATAACTGGATAGTCATCGACATCCTTTAATGGTTTCTTTCGTCCTCTTACGTTTAAAGCTTCCTCTTGCAACGCAGCGATTGTCATCCCCAAGTGGCTTTCGATTATAGATTGTCCCTTTTGGGTCCACCCGTATTCATTATCCAATATCTGCTCGACAATCTGTTTATAGCCATCCGAATACACTGGCCAAGGAAGATGCTCTAATGAGTCTAAAAAGTCTAAATTAAAAATAGCATCATAAGTTCCAAAGAGACCCATAAGTTCGGTATGCTCAAAAGCAGTTGGTTGCATGGGTCCACCTGGTACCTTTCGGATTGCTATGCCTCCGGAGCGTAACAACCCATAAAATTCTGCCTGTACCGCTTTAGGTAAGCAAAATTCAATTATACCATTAAGGTGCATATCGTATAACCGGTCAAATTCTGCGCGAACCCGATGATTGCGATAGATAAACCGATCGGCGAGTATGCACCCATCCCAAACGATAATTTTAACGTTATTGCTCATATTTAATCCTCATCATGGTACAGGTCTTTGCGGCGGACAAGTTCCATTTCGATAGCACCTTTGAACAACTCATGTTCCCGCTGTTTAACCGTTGTCTCTGATGGAGGATTAGTGAATTGTCCTTTAGGGATCCGGATATCCCGACTATGCTCACTTGATCGCTCATACTTAATCTTGTTTTGGTCAATCCATTTATAAACGGCCTTATCCGAGACTTTGAAACGCTCGGCCACTTCTTGTACTGTATAAAATTCCTCTTGCTGCGAATAGGATACTGCCGCTAATTTGTAAGCCAAATGTCTGACGCGTGGGTGAACGGTCCCATTACGGATGCGGCGGGTTGGGATGATAACCGACGATTCCAGAATTGTCTGTGCCAACTGGATCTCTTCGTGTGTCACGTTTCCCTTCTCTACCTTCACCAGAATGTTCCGTAAGGTATCTTTTACCTTTGTCATACGGTACACCTCCTTAAGCTAAGTATACCACACTAGGAGCTAATTCAACCGTATTCAACCAAAGATGGCCGAATCATAATTATGGTGAAAAAAAAAGGAAGAAGATCCTTCCTCCCCTTCCATTGCTAATGTTATTGTTGAGATTCTTTAAGTTTTCTTTCGAAATTGTCTCGAATAAATTCCTCAATAAAACGATCTCGTTTATTAATATCCTCTTCTTTACGAAACAACCCTGTTTTTATTACTCGTTCATTAATCGGTAAGGCCATCCACTTATCTAGTGCTTCTATTTTCAAACTACTTCTAATAAAGTTCTCGTTAATGCTTTCAGTTTGTCGTTTAAGTTTTTCATCATTATGATTTGTCGATTCTACTAGTTGGGACACAAGTGTTTGTTTTTGTGTCTCTAAGAGCTGTGAAAATGACTCGAAATGTTGAGTGAATAAGTTAGTGATCAAAGTTTCCATGTCTTGACCAAATTTAAGCCGCATTTGTTCAATAGTCATTAACGAGTCATTCTTCTCACCAAAGTTTTCTGGAAATGGACGTAGATCCTCGATGTCGTCAGCGATAATATCGCAAATAGCAGGTAATCCCCAATTTTGAGCTCTTTTCTCCTTAATATAATGAGCTACCTTTAAATCAAGTTCATCATAGACCCTCTTATTGTCAGCTACTCGGGTAACCCAGTGCAGCCCTTTTGCTTCTAGCATGTTAAACCAATCGTTTAATGTGGTGTAATGTGTGGTGCCCACGACTTCAGAGAATTTATTTAATTGCCAAACCTGCGGTTCATTACCCATTATATGCATACACCCCTCTCTATGACTATTAACTACTCAATGACTATTCAATCGTAATACGCGATGACTACTCGAGGACTACCAACTATTATATCACTAACTGAGTAGACTTGAAGGGCTTAATGGAAAACGGCTAATTATATCTATTATTCAGTATAACCAAGATCCCTTTAATATAAACGGATCCCACTCGATGACTTCTCACTATTCAATGACTACCCTAGTATGTATTGAGTATTGAGAGGTATAATAACATTAAATATTAATTATTACTTGATCATAACTCAGATCCGTCCGACCGCCGTTCGATAATCTGTCCAAGGCGGTCAGATCTTTCGAGTGAAAGGGTGATTAAGCAGCTGCTGAGCGCTAGATAAGGTTCCGCCGTTCGATAATCCGTCCAGGCGGTCGAATCTTTCGAGTGAAAGGGCGATTAAGCAGCTGCTGAGCGCTAGAAAAGGCTCATTTATACAGATCCGTCCGTCCGCCGTTCGATAATCCGTCCAGGCGGTCGAATCTTTCGAGTGAAAGGGCGATTAAGCAGCTNGAGCGCTAGAAAAGGCTCATTTATGCCGGTTCGTCCGTCCGCCGTTCGATAATCCGTCCAGGCGGTCGAATCTTTCGAGTGAAAGGGCGATTAAGCAGCTGCTGAGCGCTAGAAAAGGCTCATTTATGCCGGTTCGTCCGTCCGCCGTTCGATAATCCGTCCAGGCGGTCGAATCTTTCGAGTGAAAGGGCGATTAAGCAGCTGCTGAGCGCTAGAAAAGGCTCATTTATGCCGGTTCGTCCGTCCGCCGTTCGATAAACCGACCAAGGCGGTCGAATCTTTCGAGTGAAAGGGCGATTAAGCAGCTGTAGAGTGCTAGAAAAGGCTCATTTATGCCGGTTCGTCCGTCCGCCGTTCGATAAACCGAGCAAGGCGGTCAAATCTTTCAGGTGAAAGGGCGATTAAGCAGTTGTAGAGTGCTAGGAAAGGCTCATTTATGCCGGTTTGTCCGTCCGCCGTTCGATAAACCGGCCTTGACGATCAAATTCATCGAGTGACTGAGTTATCAAGCAGCTGCTGAGAACTGGAAATGACTCATTATTAGCAGTTTCGTCCGACCGCCATTCGATAATCCGTCCAAAGCGGTCAAATCTATCGAGTGAATGGATAATGAATCTGCTTTAGACCGCTAGGATAGGATCATTTATGTAGATCCGTCCGTCCGGCGGTCAAAATCATTAAGTAAATGGGGAAATAAACTGCTTCAGAACAAACGGGAGTTATGTTAAATACGGGATCTCTTAAACCGGTGCTTGAAATACATATGACTCTTTATGAGTCTATTTGAGTCCTTTTGATTCTTTATGAGTATTTTTTCTTCTTAAATTAATCTTTAGGCATCCGCAGCTGAAGTATTAGGAGCATTGGTTGAGTAGGGGGCTAGGATAAGGTTTATCGCCAGTACATGTACTTTTAAGGGTTCATATGTTTACCTTGAGTAGGGGTAGTGGATTAGCCCTCAGCTATAATTATTTCTTTGCTTAATTGGCTATGATTCTACCAATAATTAGTTGCCGAAATAGGATAAATATGCTAATATTGACTCATGGCTCATTATGACTCAATTTGATTCCTTTTGACTCAATATGATTCAAAATGAATTTAATATACCTTTTGAAAAGGAGGAAAGGGAATTGGAACAACTGGTTTCACATATACCTATTGAAGAGATTTGCCGTAAAATTTTAAAAAAATATGTTTTAGATATTTTCTTTCTCATCAAGGCAGAACCAAATCTATCAAAAGCTGATATTAAGCAGAAATTTGCCGATTATGATCCTGAGCCAAATACGAAAACGACCAAGTACCGTACACAGATCGAAGTTGGAATTGCATGTCTAGAAGCCGCGTTATTTATTGATAGCTGGCAAGATGGACAAGCTGATCGATATTTCCTTACAACATACGGGAAAAGAGCTTCTGATATCGTAGGCGATCTACTAGATCAGGACCAAGGAACAATGCTACTAGGGAGCATGATCGTTTCACAAATTATGAAGGAGGAATAAATCATGAGTGATCCAATGAAAATTGATAATGTGTGGGAGTTAGAAGGATTTATAAAACAAAGCAATGCTGTTGCAAGCATTAAGTATGGCATAATCGGGCTTGGACAGGGTGGATCTAAGATTGCGGATGCGTTTGCTGGTATTCGTTCACCAAAAAACGGGGAACCCGTTTATAAATGCCTAATTGTTAACTCTAATCTAGGAGACATGAAAAGTCTGAAGAATATTCCCCAACGGTTGCAGTTTGGCCTTAAAGGCTATGAAAAGGGTGTCGGTAAAAACCCTGAAATCGGTAAAGAGGCCTTTTTAAACAATGGTTCAGAGATTTTTGATGCTATCAGTCGTGAAATGGCTGATTGTGAATTCATTTATGTCTCAGCAGCTTTCGGAGGTGGCACTGGGACCGGCTCTATTAATGTACTGGTAGATGCTATTGCGGACTATCTCGGCAAGCCTGTAGCAGCCATTGCTTCGCTTCCTCGGCCTGATGAGGTAGAGAGTTTGAATGCGTATAATGCAATGACCGAGTTAGTGCCTAAATTAAGAGAGATCCGTGAAGATGATAATCAGCGCACCTATCGCGGTCTAGAAAACTTAATTGTGCTCGATAACGAGAAAATCGTACAAGAACATATAGCAGATCCGGAAGTACAAGGCATAACATGGGACTATTACAGTAACTATAAAATAGCTAGCATTATGCATGAATGGAACGTTGTAACAAGCTTAGAAAGTGAAATTACATTAGACTCTGCAGATTTATCAAATCATGTCTTGAAAACCGGTGGAATCATAACTTTTGCGAAGAAAAAGATCAATCTTGATGAAATTAAGACGAAAGATGATCTTATCGATCAAATCATTTCGACCTACAAAGGGAAAAATGTTCTCGCTAATGGGTTTGACTATAAAAACGATATGCAAAGTATGGGTTTAGTAGTTGTGATGCCAAGAGAACGAATGGATCTCCTTAATCAGGATACACTCGAACAGATCCGATCTACTATGAAAAAAGAACTTCCAAATGTAGGGTTTTATCCGGGTTTCACAACATCATCTAGTAAGCGTTTTGCCATTGTATATACAATGGCAAGTATGGCCGGTTTGCCAGAACGAGCTAAAAATCTAAGACAAGAAGCCGAGGAGCTAGTAAGAATAAAATTGCAAAAAGAGCAGCAGGCTTCTGGATTCGATATGGGTGAAAAACTAACACTAAACCGTCCTGCTGCAGCTCCTCGAAAAACAGGTTCAAATCCATTTGGACAATCAAACACACAGCAAAGTTCAACGGCAAGCAAACCAGTAAATCCATTCCGCAAGTGATACAAAAGACTCAGTAAGACTCATTATGACTCCATTTGATTAATCGGGAGTCATAATGAGTCTTTTTTACTATTTCAGAGGTAACCCAAAATTTCTGAGCCAGTTTCAAATTTAATTTATTGTAAAAAAATGAAAAGCAAAAAGTGTGAGCGAATTTTATCTGTAAAATTTTAACCTTGAAGATGTATTTTATTTCAAGAATATTTTTCTGTGCAGCTGGCTCTATCAAAAAAAGTCTTCTAGCAGAGTAGCCATTGGCTAGGGGTAAAGTGATAGAGCCGGACGGATAACGGACGGTTCAAGAACAGCTCTTGAGAAAAATCTCATAGATTGAAGAGTATGGATAACAGGAGGGAGAGATGAAGACGGACGGACAACGGACGGATCCGAAGAGCCAGGAGGGCGATTCGGAGAGGCAATAATTAGTAATCCCCTCCTTCGATTGAGGACAAAGGACGAAAGGAGAAGAGGGGTTTACTAATTATGCAGGATAAGGCGCGTAGCCGCGCAAAGCTACACATCGCTGGCAAAGCCAGCGAGGACATATGTTAAGTAGAGCTACATCATAGACTACACTGATAAAAAATTTTCCTTTTATTAGCTACAAATTATGGTATAATGGGATTATTGACCTATTTATGAGAGCTACATAGGGGTTTGGGGGTGGGAAAATGACTAAATCATCCGAAAATCTAGGTACTCCGTTTCACCTCCGAATTGAGACGGAAACGGAAGCATTGGTTGAGGCTGTAGCTAAAATGAGAAATGAAAAAAAGGCCGAAGTAATGAGACGTTATATCCGTGAAGGGGTCCGATCTGAAATCTTGGGACAGACCGGTGCAACGGACCATTTATTACTCTTGATTAGAAAGGCAATGAATGAAACCAATAAACCGTTTGAGGATCGTGTAGCGAAATTAATGGCCAAATCTACAATAGCTGCTGCAACAACCATGTATACAAATATAGAAGTGCTTGGGCAACTAGGGAGAAGTGACATAAAGAACGTCTACATTGAGGCTCGGAAAAAAGCCATCGCATTTGTTCGAACGCCAGAAGACAACAAAGAGAAATTGAAGGTTGAGGGAGAGACTGATGAGTGAGTATTGGGAGAGACTCATGGACCAGCACACACAATTCCAAGCTCCTTTTATATGTAATATTGAATTTACAGCACCTTCTCGTTTTCCAAAGGTCAATGAACAGGTTGTCTCTAAGAACGTCAATCATATTAATTACATAGGTACACGTTCAGGGGTTGAGACTTTAGATGAGGGTCAATCTCCTATAAAGGCTATTAACGAAAAGGAAGATTCGGATCTTGAGACGTATTTCAAATACCTAGATGAGCGTCCAGGCTCACATGGACTATTTTCAGCTAGTGATGAATCTATTCACTTGAATGCTATCAAAGATGAAATAGCTGATCATAAAGGTGTCGTTTGGAGAGTTGTGCTGAGCTTAACAGAAGAAGATGCTAAGAGGCTTGATTATACTTCACGCGATAAATGGGAAACTACTTTACGTGCGACAGTGCCGGAAGCAGCTGCAAGCATGGGTATTGGTGAAACCAACCTTCGCTGGGTTGCAGCTTTTCACAAAGAAGCTGGTCATCCTCATGTGCATTTAGTTATGTGGGAGAAAACGATACGAAGAAGAAGAGGCCTTTTGAGCTCGGCAGAAGTCAAAGATGTGAAAAAAACATTTGAGAAGGTAGTCTACGCAGAGGAACGATCAAAGCTCTTTCAACAGAAAACAATGGCCAGGGATCTTATTCGTGACCTCAGCAATAATGAGTTAACTGATGTCGTTAAGCTTATAAGAGATATTCAGGATTTCGAGAAAGTGATAAATCTAGAGAACCAATCTCGCGGATCCGCCAATGTTGGTATGGCACCTCGCGTATTTGATTCAGATACAAAAGAGCTCGCTAGCCAATTAAAAGATATAGCTGCGCAACTACCAAAAGGCGGTCGACTGGCAATGAAGTTTATGCCACCAGAAGTCAAAGAAGCGGTTTCTACGACAACTCAATGGTTGATGAAGCAACCTGTTTTTCATGAATCTGTTGGCCGATACTATGGTGCTGTAGAGGGTATGACAAGACATTTTACTTTTCAGGAAGCGGAAATTAATAAAGCGATAGAGAATGCACGGAATGATATTGAAAATCGGGTTTCTCAAGTCGTTCTCCGGGCAGCAGCTGAAACTAAAAAAAGATCCTTTTTGAAAGTTCTGCCTGAGAAAGCCGCTATTACTGTGCAAATGATTTCAAGTGCCGTTGGAAAACCGCTTGATGATCAAGCTCTGCAGGTAATGGAACATTCTACTGAGTCTTTACGGAGATTGGGTTTTTCTCCGGAAGAACAACAAACCATTTTTAAAGAATGGTACAACAAGGCTCAGTTATCCGTTAAATTTTTTGAAATACAGGATGTAATTACTCAGCTTAATAAGCTTCCATCTCCACAGGTAAACGTGTCCATAAAGGATGCTTCTGCAGTAGCCAATATTTTAAAGCTAGCCGGCAGAGATTATGAAAATATTAAATCGACACTTGAGCAAACGGGTCTTCATCCGGAAGATATTTCTGTCATTTTGAAAGATGCTTCAGCAACTGAAAAGGAATCAAATTCCTATTTTATGAAAGAGAATGACTGGCAACGGCTCATTAAAAATTTAGGTGTGAAAGCTGTGTATCCTTGGGACGAAGTTGAGCATACAATTGTCATTCCTGAAAACCGAGAAGCAGTTTTACAGCAATTTTCAAAAGGGAAAATGAATGTTGATGTTGATGAGCAGGAAAGAGGATATACAGCTTTTTGTATGACTGTTGCACTAAAGCAAATGCATTTTAATGCCGAAGAAAGATCGAGTATCATGCATGAGTTTGCAAATCGGAATAACATCACCGGCATGTCGAAGATACTTTCTAGCGTTGAGAAGGTAGAAACGAACTACTTAAAACAAGAAACCTGGAGTAGGATTGCAAGGAATCTCAATGCTGAATTAAAGTATCCCTGGCAAACTATGCAGACATTCACTATGAATGAGGGCAAGTATCAAGATGCCGCAGAAGCGTTTAAAACCGCTAGTGAAAAATTAGATTCCACGCTTGAAGTTAAATGGACGGCAGATCATCTCATTCAGTTTTTTAAATGTGATCTCGATTCGTTTCAGTTAAAACGAGAAATAGATTCATGGGCAGCTCGTTCTACAAACTTATCAATGGACCAAGTTGATGAACTGGATTTTCTAAAAAAACGTACTGATGACATCCAAGTCATGTCTAAAATTTATGGGATTGTTGATGCGATCCATGAGGCCGTTAGTAAGTTGACCAAGGTGTTAATAGCAGCTGGATTAGATCATGATCAGTTAAGCAAAGTCATAAAAGACTGGAATCAACGATCGGGTGCAAACATCGATGAGCAGAGACTTGAGAAAATTATCTCAGGTACTGAGAAGAGCAGTCGCGATGCTGCTAATTGGGGAAGGCCACCATATTTGAAACGAAGTGAATTGGCTGAACTTAACAAAACGCTAGGAACAGATGCACCTTATCTTTGGGAGAGCACAGGTAAGGGCGGCCGTGCTCATGAACCGTCTTTAAACTTAGCAAAACAATTATGGAATAGTGCATGGCAAGCTATCGAGCAAGAGCGTTTGAAAACACAGGCAGAAGGCGAAATGCTGAAACGACAAGCACAACGTCAACGACAAAGAGCCGCACAAAGAGAACAGGGAGATGACTAAATTTAGTTAATTCTGTGTCTCAAATAACCGGAGGTGATAACGATTGAATAATAATTTTGCAAGAACAGGTAAGCTGATTATCATCGGACTCATAATACTATTCGATATTTTTGTACTGCCTTCCGTAATTACTTTACCCAAATATATTATTGATAATCCTGCAGAAGCACTAAATCAATGGGTAGCTGATTTCAACCCCTTTGTAGCCATTACAAATCTACTGCAAACAAAAGAATTGCTCAGTTTGTGGGGTATCTTTCAAGTAATTGTACTTGCCTTGATCATTTTACTTTTGTGGTCAAATTCATTTAAAAGTAAAACTAAACGTGAATTCGGTGGTCCCGAATCGGCAGGTAATGGACAGTTTGGTACAAGTCGTTGGATGACCATGAAAGAAGTAAATAAAGCTGCAATCGTTTGGAAGTTCAGTGAGTTCGTTATCGCTGGTGGGATTGTATTGGGTGCAGATATAAAGAAAAAGGGAACCAGTGTAGCTTGGATTGATACTTCGGACACGAACACCATGATTATAGGAACTACACGTTCCGGTAAAACAAGACGATTGGTTTTCCCGACCATTTGGCAATTAGCTCACACCGGAGAATCTATGCTTTTAACGGATCCTAAAGGTGAGTTGTACGAAAGAAGTGCTCCATTTCTTCGCGATATGGGCTACAGCGTAAGGGTCATTGATTACCGTAAACCTGGTTGGGGTAGTCGATGGAATGCCATGCAACCCGTATTAGATGCTCTTAGAAATGACGATGTTGCCGAGGCATCAAAACATGCATGGAGTATTGCAAATATGTTCGTCTATCAGAAGCCTGGATCTGATAAAGGTGGAGGCGAATCCATCTGGAAAGATGGGGCAGAGTCGGTCATTGCTGCATTGATTTTGGTAGTAGCAATGGAAGCCAAGTCTGATAGGCAAAAACATATGTATTCTGTCTACAAAACACTAGCGGAATTAGGTAGATCAAGAAAAATAGAGATTGCTGGCCAAATGACAGAATATGTTGCCCTTAACGATTATATGGATAGCTTACCGATGGATCATCCAGCTCGAGACGCCTATGCAACAGCGATGTTAGCGCCAGAAAAGACGAGAGGTAGTTTCTTCTCAAACGTAGCCTCGCTCCTCCGATTGTTTGCAGATCCGTCAATCAGATTTTTAACAGCTGAACAAGATCATGTACTACATAAGATAGGTGAACTACCAACTGCAGTATTTTTGATCATTCCAGATGAAGATAAAACAAGGCACCCATTAGCTGCACTTTATATCGATCAAACCTATAAGGCGCTTGTTGAACTGGCTAGCAGATCAACCAATAAAAGATTACCTGTACGCGTAAATATGTTGTTAGATGAATTTGGTAATATGCCGCCAATTAAGGATTTTGACACAAAAATGACCGTATCTCTTGGACGTGGTATTCGCTGGAATATAATTTTACAGGACTTTAACCAGCTAGATATTTCATATGGTGATAAAGTAGCAAATGTCATACGTGGTAACTGCCATAATTGGATTTACCTACTTACGACAGATGATGTAACTGCAGCGAAGATAAGTAAAAAATTAGGTCCTTATACGGTGGCTACTGAAGGAAGCTCTTACAATGTTGGGAAAAACAATGTTAGTCATGGTGGGAATTTTGGATTGATGAAACGAGATTTACTAGAGGCAGAAGAAATTCTTCGTTGGCCAGCAGATAGATCACTTGTCATCCGAGCCCGACTACATCCAGCCGATCTACCACTACCTGATTTAAGCTTATGGCCGGCAGATAAAGATTTTACAACAAATGACGTAGAGCCTATTCGGAAGATAGAAAATGTCGATTTTTTCATTCCGGATGCTGCGAATATATTTATGGCGGTTACACCACCAACAAGTGCAAATAATGATGATCCAAATGAACTACCTGGTTCATTTATGGATGATGTAGATTGAGAGGGGTGATGCTTTTTTTTTGGCTTTAAAATGTCGATTTATGCTGTCGGTTTTAAAGGGATAATATCGAAGGAAGTCTTACTACAAAATTTTAGGAGGAAAATCCAATGCAAAACAGTTTGGAGAAAGTAAGTCTATTTATTCGGAAACACAAAACGCTCCACATATTCGCAATGTTAATGATGTATTCAGTATTAGGTGCTTCAGTAGTCTTTGCCGCAGGTCCAGCGCAGCCAACTTTCGTAACAGGTGCACAAGATCTTATTGAAGTAGCCACGACTTGGTTACTAATCCTTATTCCATTAACATCAGGTGCGGTGTTTACCTTCCATGCATGGCAGAAATCTCATGCAGACGAAGGTGGAGAAGTAGCGGATCGTAATAAAAAAATGAAGAGAATTATTGTTTGGGGTCCAATCGCTATGTGTGGGGTAGCTATTGTTAAGCTTGTCTTCTTCTACCTAGCCGGTAGTACCGTATAATGTTTAACGATATGATTCAAGATTCAGTTGAGCAGTTTTTTGCTAATCTAGCAGAGTCTTGTATTAATATGTTCCTCGAGCTATTAAATGGGATGAATAGTATGACGGTTACTGTCTTAGATATGGCAATCGTTAATAATGCAATTCTTTATGCGCAAGCACTTGCAGGCTCGATTCTTGGAGTCAAATTCATGTACGAACTTTGGTATAACAATTTATTGCGGTCGAGTGGAGATGCAGATGCAGATGTGCAAGGCGTATTAGTACGCCTTGCACAAGCTGCAGCTATGATAGGTGCAGTACCATGGACAACGAAACAAGTGTATATGTGGGGAACTGCTATTGCTGGGGATATTGCTTTAATGCCAGGTACAGATATGAATAGTGGGGCTCAAATATTAAAGACCCTTACTATGAGTGTTATGTCGGGTACGCATTTAATATTTGCAGCAGCAGCCGTCATATTCGCACTAATCGTATTTTTACTTGTTATGGTCCAAACTTTTATTCGCGCAGCTGAGCTGGCTGTAGTTGCAGCGGTTGGATCATTTATGGCGCTTGGTTTAACCAACCCCAATAGTCAAAGTTTTCAAGGTTGGTGGAGGGAACTATTAAACATATCAATGGCGCAAGCGATTCAAATGTTTCTCATTAAATGTTCATTTTACGCGCTTTTAATAAATCCAAATCCAAGTCTTCCTTTATTGAATGTCATGATCTTTGCTGGATTCATATGGGTGACTTATAAATCACCAACCATTTTGAAACAGTACATCTATTCATCAGGTGTAGGTAAAGGTGCAGCACAAGGTGCTCAGCAAGCTGGATCTATGGTATTGATGCGTAAGCTCATGACGAAAGGTGTGTAGGACGTGAATGACTATGATAATGGCGTTGACCTAAAACCTTACGTAGTTCCAAAAAACGTCAAAACTAAGTTTGAGCTTTTCGAAGGTTTTGGCATTAAAGAATTAGGAATTGTATTAATTACCGCGATGGCTGGCGTCTGTCTGGGGTTAATTATTTGGTTCATTCAAGGGTCAGCATTTTGGATAGGGTTAGCCGTGCCTACAGGTGCTGTAGGATTCTTTTTCAGTAAAGCTAATCCACACACTGGTAGGAATGCACTCGATTTAGTTAAGGATATACGCCGATATAATTCAAAACCATCAAGATATTATTATAAATTTGGTGAAGGCCGGGGCAAATAAGCCCCCCTTTGCTAGATAAGAAGAAAGAGGTGAAAGCATGTTCTCGAAAAATAAAAAAGTTTCGAATACATCTACGACGGCCAATAACGTTTCTGCAGCAAAATCAAAAACGCCTTCAACACAAAGCTGGTTTCCTATCGCAGATATAAAAAATAGTTTGGTATACAGGAAGGACAATAAAATAGTAGCAGCAATTCATGTTCAGCCGGTTAACGTTGAATTATTGTCTGACAAGGAAAAAATGCGTCGAGTAAAAAGACTAGAAGAAGTATTAAATGGTCTTGATTATGAATTTCAAATCTTTTCAATTGGGAAGCCCGTTGATTTAGATGCTTACATACTACAATTGGAAAACAAGCGAGCTGAGACGACTAGTATTATCAAAAAAAACATTCTCGGTTTACATACACGACAGGCTGCAGCAAAGGTAACTAGTGGCGAAGCATTGGAACGACATTTTTACTTTATTCTAGATTTGCCGATAAGCAATAAACCTCAGCTCGATGAGCAAGTTCTTCTGCAAAGGGCAACTCAAGTAGCTGGAAACCTGAGCAGTGCAGAGCTGCTAAGCTCAGTATGCACGGATAGTGAACTTCGTACTTTACATTTTATCTTTACAAATCCCGCGCAGGCAGCTTATGAACGTGCGCCAGTTGATTCATTTAGTTTCCCAACTGTGGTGTATTCAGAGGAGGTTTAATCATGAGTGAAGTGAAGCCAAAGGTGAAAAAGGTAAAGAAAAAACCCGTTAATACTACACCGGTCTCGACTGGACTACTAGATATTTTAAGTCCTTCAGCCATTGATTTTAAAAATAAAACGATAACAAATGGTGAAATGTATCAGCGTGTAATTGCCGTAATAAACTTTCCGGACCGTGTTGGTCCAGCTTGGCTAGCTAAAGTTTCTACCTTGCCAGGTGTGGTGGCGAGTATTCATGCTACACCAGCTGATCCGGTTGAGCTGATTAATCAAATTAAAGTATCATCTGGTGAATTAGAAGCTAAAATTATTCAAGGTGGAAATCAGGTGAATATTGATCGTGCAAAAGATCAATTAGCTGCTGCTAAACACCTTACACGAAAGATCTATAATGAATCACAAGCCGTATTCTTTGCAACGGTTATCTTCCTCGTTACTGCTTACGACTTGGATGTGCTTACGCAACGTTGCAAAAAACTAGAGTCCAATCTAGCTGCAGCTGGGATGCGCGGCAGAACGCCAATGTTTAGGCAAGAAGAAGGATTAAAATCAGTTGGCCCTTACCGGATTTTGGCACCGGAAATCAGTGAGCTAGCTGCCCGTAATATGCCTGTAGAAACGATCGCAGCTATGTACCCATTTGTTTATTCGGGGATTAATGACGGCAATGGTATTTTACTTGGCTCGGATAAGAACGGAGGAATCCTCCTCATTGATTTTTGGAAGCGTGATGGTAGTAGAACTAATACAAACGTTACGGTCTTAGGTCGGCCGGGTGTGGGCAAATCAACCGTTATTAAAAAGATTCTTGCGTTTGAAAATGCGAACGACACTGATATTATCATCATTGATCCGGAACGGGAATATAAGGATCTTTGCGCAAGATTAGAGGGAGACTGGATAAACTGCGGTGCCGGCGGGGACAAAGGCAGAATTAATCCCCTACAAATAAGAAATGTTCCTTTGGATGATGAGGAGGACGATCCAGATGAGCGTATGTTCTCGGAAGAGATAACTTCTCAAGGACCACTCGCTCTCCATTTCCAAATCATGCGCACATTTTTTAAACTCTATTGTGGTAAAGATCTAACTCGAATGAAAATGTCGTACTTAGAGGTTGCGCTAGAAGAAATATTCAAGAAAAAAGAAATTTTTTGGAATTCAGACCCCAACAAAATTAATAATACAGATTATCCCTACATGCAGGATCTCTTTTATTGGCTCGAAGAAATGTCGAAAAAGGAATCAACAAAGACTGTTTGGGAAGAGCTAATGATGCTTATTCGTCCAGCTGCTGTTGGAGCAGATAGTGGTTTATGGAATGGCGCCACTACCATATCAGCGAACTCAGACTTTATCTGTTTGGATACACATAACTTGCTTGAATCTGCAAAAGAGATACAACAAGCACAATATTTCAACGTACTAGGTTGGAGTTGGAATAAGATTGCACAGGATCGAACGAAACGCGTTATTTTAGCAGGCGATGAGTTTTATCTAAATGTTGATCCGGAGAATCCTGAAACCCTGAAATTCACAAGAAATGCATCCAAGCGTATTCGAAAGTATGAAGGTGGATTAATGGTTATTACTCATGATATGAATGACTTTATGGATCCAGCTGTTAGAAGATACGGACAATCATTATTGAATAATCCCGTCTACAAGATCATTATGGGTCAAGGTGAGCAAGAGATAAAATCACTAACTGAATTGATGCATCTCTCTGAAAAAGAGATCGAAACGCTTTTGGCAGGTAATCGGGGAGAAGCGCTCTTTATAGCGGGGAACCGCAGGGTCCATGCCAAAATCGAAGTTTCAAATGAAGAGCTAGCATTGTTCGGTAAAGGTGGAGGTCGGTAATGTGGGTCACCCTTGCAAAAGCGGTACTCACTTTAATACCAAAAGACAAGTTAATACAGATCATTATATTTATTCCATTAGGTCTAGTCTTCATTTTTATTATGTTGTTTGCAGCGCCAGGCGGAATATATAAACATTTGCCTATGGCTTCTGATCCGCAATATGATTATTATGTCAAAGCAGCTCAACAAATAAAGACTGAAACAGGTGTGACTGTAGAGTGGCAACAAATCATTTCAATAGACGCCGTTCTTTTAAAGCAAGATTTTACATTATCCAGCCAGTATCGAGCTTATAGCTATAAATGGGCTTTTGTGCGCGAGGAGACTATGCCTTGTCCCGCACCAAGCACGACACCTTCGCCAAAACCTTCGCCAAAACCTAAGCGAACACCAAATGGGCGAGAGCCAACGCCAATAAGTGGCGGATCTGGATCGGAACCATGCTATACAACCGTTTATTTCCCACGTACATTTGATGAGGCTCTTCTACTACTTGTTAAAAGTGGCACCATCTCAGTTAGCCAAATAGCTGATATTAAAGATTATAATAGGTTCACACTTTCTATGAGTGAATTTGATGATGAAGATCATACGGGCGGCAGCAGTGTTCATATTGGTGGTAATTTGGTTGTAAAAGTAGGTATCTATGGATGGCCATTACCTTCAGCAAATACAAGAGTAACTTCATCATTCGGGATGAGGACCCATCCAATTACAGGGGCCAGAACCGGGCATAAAGGTGTCGATCTGGCTGCAGTCATAGGGACCAAAGTTTATGCAATAGATGATGGTACTGTTCTAAGGACAGGCTTTCTTGGTACAGGAGGGGAAACAATTCAAATTAAGCATTCCGGTAATGTGGTTTCGAAATATTTACACTTAAGCGGATATGCTATAAGTGAAGGGGAAAAAGTAAATAAAGGAGATCTTATCGGTTATTCTGGAAATACTGGTGGATCCACAGGTCCTCATTTACATTTACAAATTGATTATGCTGGCGTACCGGTTAATCCCCTTCGATTCTATTAAAAAAGTAGCATGCCATTAGGTGGCTGCTACTTTTTTTTGGTTATAAACGCCTGTATTAACTCTAGAAGTGCTGTACGCTGCTCGGGTGTGAGATCCGCAAGCAAGGAAACGAGCGTTCGTTCGTCTTCATTTAATTTAATTTGTGAGGAGGTCATTTCATAAGGAAGAATATCGATAAGGGGTATGTTAAACGCTGATGCAATCTTTTGTATAGTGTCGATTTGAGGACTTCTTTTATCATTTTCTAGATCTGATATGGTAGATTGTCTTAATCCAGCCATTACTGCTAAATATTCAGAGCTCCAATCGCGTTCTTTTCGAAGGGAACGGATTTTTTTTCCTAATGACATTTGGCCAACCCCAATTTTCAAATAAATGATTACTCTATATTACCACAGGTAAAAACCGCTTTCATACTAAATTAAGTGTTTTTAAATGGGGTTTGTCTAGTTCCAAATTACTACAATCTTTTAAAAGATTTTTATTGTAAAATATCTTTTTATAAGTTAAAATGGGAATAGAAATATATCCCAATGACTACTATATCACATTTAATGGGCTTTTTCTCCTAAAACTTACGTACTATGAGAAATGATTTATCATTTGTGAAGATATAGAGGCATTGGCTTTTTAATGGGATTGTTCTGTCGTATTATGGTACTTTTTGTCCATCGGAGGGATGACATATTGTTTGGAATACTTACAAGTCGGGAGAGAAGTAAGGATATATATGATGCACTAACTGATAAGGAGATATGGTTTGAAAAAGTAGGTAGTTTTAACTCGGAGGCTTTTTTACAACATTGTCAATCGGCAGCTGCTGTTAACCTACAGTACTTCATTGTTGATCTGGATTGTACGGATGCACAGAGCCTTATTAAAGGCCTTAGAGTTTTTCGTTCGACTCGTTCTACCCGAATCATCCTTATCGCTCCTGGGCGTGTACCAGGCGACCCTACCATTACAGCGATTTTACCCCTGCAGATGGTTGATATTATTGCTCCAGAGATCGAGGAAGAAGAAAGCGATGAAGAAAGTGAGGATGATGGGGGGTACTTTGAAGAGAATCCTAACATTCCATCCTACTTGACCATACTTATTAAACAGCAAATTGCTTCTGAGTTTAGTTATGGTAATGTCGCTCGCTGGGATGTAGCTCACGATGGACAGAATTCAACTTTAACGCCCTCAACCAAAGAAAAGATAGAGAAAGGAAAAAAGGAACGGCCTGAACAGTCTAAAATCGACCCAACTATCGTGGATTTCATTGCAAACATTGATCTTCCACCGGAGCCTAAAGCAACGATAAAAGAAGTTGTGGTTTATAAAGATCGAATGGTCGGAACACCAATTATCGCTGTAGGAGGCGTAGATCGAAGGACTGGTTCAACATGGGCTGCGCTACAGTGTTCACGACTGCTTGCAAATAAGGGATACAAAACAGTTTGTATCGAGTTGAATGATAATCTGCTCAGTCCGAACGTCTTCCGATTTATGGATTTTCAAGAATCCAAACATACAGAAGGTGGTTATCACATTGATGGAGTCGATCTTTTCTCGAATGATAAAAACATCTCGATTGATCGCATCATCTCGGAATATGAATATGCAGTCATTGATCTAGGGCAACTGGTTAGTGGTAGTAAGCTCCATGAAGGGATTGACCATTTCTTACGATCGAATATTCAGATCGTAACGGCTGGTTCAAGTGATTGGGATTTTGATCGTCTCACGGCTGCGATTAGTCACTTCCAGACTCGACAAATCTCAAAAAAGCTTCATGTTTTAATCAGTCTAGCAAGTGATGATCGCTTTGATGAGCTTAATAAGATTTTCACCAAACAAGAGAAAGAAGATTACAAGCTGAATCTATATCAAGCGCCGTATTTGCCGGATAAGAAAACGAATGACCCTAATCTAGAAGACTTGTTATCCATAATTATGGGGGAATACTTACCTGTTAAAAAGAAAACACGATCATGGAAATTTTGGTAGAGGAGTAGCTGATATTGAAAAAAATACTGCGAATTCTGTTGTTTGTACTCATTGTTGCAACAGGTCCGATTTTGTTAATAGGTTGGACAAAGTGGGTCGAACCAACATGGGGAACCGTACAGGTTATTCAAGCGACGAAAGAAATTAAACGCGGACAAATCATTAATAAGACTGATTTGAAAGTGGTAAACATTAAGGCTGAGCAAATTGTCTCTACACGAATGACAGATCCTACCTTAATCATTGGCGAAGAAGCTCTTCGAACAATCTATGCCAATGAACAAATCATTGAGGATATGTTAGGGCTAGATGAACTCATTCCTGGAAATGGTGAGTCAAATATGCCGATTCCTAATGAATGGATTCTTATGGTACCGGGGAGCTTGCTTAGAGGGGACCACATATCCCTAATGCCAGTTTTAGATAAGACTAAAATTAAATCTGAAACATCACGGAATGCTCTTGAAGAAGATGAACAAAAAATCGAAAAACCTACGGTAGTATCCGATGCAGATATAAACGCGCTGACCAACATTCCCGTTAGCTATTCTAAAGCTGGTAACAACCAAGAGGTAACGACTGAAGATGATGGACGTCAAAAACCTTCCGGATCGGTTAAAAACTTAGAAATCGTCGTCAATGAAGATCAACGGCAGCTCATTATTAAGTATGGAAGCGAAGGATATAAATTCCTTGTGACTTATCGGTAATGGAGGTTTTTAAATGAAAGCATATATTCTACTTGATCAGTCAGGCGTAACCGAAGCCTTTCAAGAACTGCATGAAGTAGAGGGTGTGGAACGCTTCGTGTTGGAAGAGAAGATTAAAGTTGAAGAGGAATGTATCATCGTAGTTTCTGATCAATACGTGGATATAAAGACGATGATTCAGCTGCGTTCAGAAAACCCTAAAGCTGATCTTTTCTATCACGTATCGCTCTACGAGGATGCCAGTGAAGCAAAAGCCATCCAAAGCACGCTAAAAGCCCATGATACAAGGGTCATTCCACCACACCTGACTGGGAAGCAGATTGTTGACTTTATAGCTTCAGAATTATTTACGAATGTTAAAGGAACGAGTCGAGTAGTAACGGCTATGGGATCGACCAATGATACAGGTCTGACAACGGCCCTTATAATGCTCGGGAAACAAATTACAGAATTAAGCGATATACGGATAGCAATCATCGGACTTAACGGCTTTAATCCCGGTACGACTTGCTTTAACTATAACGGTAAATATTTAGATGAAATATGGGGTGTCCTTGATGGACGACAAATGCAGGCCGCTGATCTAGAAGAAAAAATGGATGAGCTGCGGCCAGGATTATTCTATCTAGCTGGTAATCGTGACATGTTAAAGATTTATACCTACACGCCAGAAGGAATTGCTCACTTAATAGAGCTGGCAAAACAGCGTTTTGATTTAATCATTCTTGATGTTGGTCATCATTTAGATACGCCACTAGCTGTACAAGGCATTTTATCAAGCGATCTAATGATGCTATTCACTAATCAACGTACAGCTGCTAAAGAGTCATGGTTTCGGTATAAAGAACAGGTACTTGAACGAGAGCTCGGAATGGATATTGATCATGCTAAAAATATTTGGCTAGTGTGCAATATGATTTATCTGACATCGGATGTTGAAACAACTAAGCAACTATCTGAAATTTACAAATTGCCGTGTATGGCCAGTATTCCTTATTATAATACCTTTTATCGAACTGAATTTCGGAAAGACTTGTTAGCCTTTAATGAAAAAAAATACATCAATGAGCTTAATCGAGTTGTTAATGGACTCCTTGATTTCTATCAGTTTCCTCTTAAAGAGACGAGTAAGAAAACAAAAGGATGGTTCAATTTATCGCGGAGAGGAGGATAAATTGTGGAATCAAAAAAAAGGGTGGCCCGGTTCAATCTACAACAATACAGCAAAGAACAAGGGCTTCATAAGCGAGGAACCGGAGAAGAAAAGCTGTCTTTCACAATCGCCACTGAAGAGGTGGCTGCTCCTTCTAACGTCTCCTCTTTCGAGAAGGTGTGTATTCAATTTAAGGAAGAACTTAAAGCGCTTTTCATTTCCATTGCAGCGACAAAAGAAGGGGATGATATGGTCAATCTAGAGTCATATGCCCTTATTGGAAAGCATGATTCTGTAACCGCAATGCTTGAAAAGATTGAAACCTTTATAACCAATCGGAAAATACGTGACATTCACATCCCGATCTACTACAAGGATATTCAAAATTTTGCAGATGTCGAGCAGCGGAAATACAGTAATTTAGCTCATGCAATCTTTCATGAGAATTATGGATTGAATGCTCTAGCATATTGGATTACGATGCCAGGCAGTTATGCAATGCAATCGATAGGTAAGAAAATTTGGATACATAATCCGGATATCGGTCGATTTGAACGTATGAAGTTTGAGATCCCTTCCGATGAAGTCGTTAATAAAATTATTAGAACGCTTGAAGCTCATAAATCAGGAGCGAAGATAAATGAGCAGCAACCGGAAATTGAACTGGATCTTTTTACCGGGGAAAGGGTTTCCATATTAATCGAACCCCGAGTAAAACGTAATGTCATTACTTTTAGGCGTGTGCTCAGAAATAAAGTAAGTTTAAAAAAACTTTCGTTCGAGGACAATCTTTTTCCCAAAGAGGCATTGCCCATTTTTGAAGGGATTAGCCTAACACAACCTAATGCAGTGATTTCCGGACCTATGGGAACCGGTAAAACAACATTATTACGTGCAATCATTCATGAGCGAGCCGATGATCTAACCGGAATTAGTATCGAGAACGACTATGAAATTCAAATTAGCATTGATAATCCAAATAAAAAATTTATTGAAATGATCTTGAATGGCTCTAGTTTTGAAAAAGCACTCGAAAAAGCTCTTCGCACCGATGCAGATTACGGTGTCATCCAAGAGGTTCGTATTGTAGAAGCTGAAGGCGCCATGATTATGTGCGAGAGGCTGCAGAAAGGTTTTTTAACTACAACTCATATTTGGAGGCCTGATACGATACCTGATCAATGGGCACGACTTATATGTCGCTCCAATGGGGGAGGGGATCTCCAAGCTGAAGCGAAACGTGTGGCTGAATATCTAGATCTTATCATCTTACTGCAAATGGACGAATCCAAAACTTTTAAATGGGTAGAGAGTGTGCAGGAGCTTCGCTTTAATCGTGAAAACGGAGAAATTAGCACGCATCAAATTATGCGCAGGAACGATGAAACCAATGAGTATGAATATCGAGCGGATCTTAGCAAGCAGCTGCAGAGAGAAATGAAACATAAAAATAAAAAATGGTTCAATACTTTGATAAAAACCCTAGAAATGCTTGAAAGTAAATCACCCATACCAGACGGTGAAGGCGTTGTGATTTTTAATCCAGCCATAGCGGATCCTCAGTATAGGCTAGCCTTAGCCACTGAAGCTTTAGTACAAAAGCAAACATTGACGGTGGAAGCTACCGAGCGTGTGGCTTTTGCGCTCGAATTACTTTTGAAGAAGGAAGAGGTGACACGATGATTTTCATCCTTCTTAAAGGTATCGTTTATCTCGGATCTGCGGTGATAACGTCATATGCTGTCTACCTTATTCTCAAAGGAACATTAAATAGCTTGAGTAAAAAAATTGCTGTTGAGCAGCGAATGAAAAAAAATGCAATAGAACGTAAAAATGCACATCTTGGCATTATAAAAGATGCGAGTTTTATTGAAATTGCATTTCGTGATTTAGAGAACATGCTAATGGTAACCAAAAAAAATTATCAAAAGACATTATCCGTACAAAATTTCATGATTTATCATCTCGTTATGTTTAGCATTCTTTCGATCTTTATCGGTGGTTTGTCTCAATCTTATTTCTTTGGTATCGCACTAGCTACTTTATTTGTATATGGAAATTTCATGCGACACCGTGTAAAGCTTCGGGTAAAGCGAATCGAACGAGGGTACCAGCTCGCAGAGCTAACGGGGGCAATAGCATCTACGTACAATAGCTCCATGCAGCCTCAAATGAAGCTAACTCTTCGTGAAGTAGTAAAAGAAAATCCGGATTCTCCTTTTAAAAATCATTTACAAGAAATCATTAGAATCGATCAAAACTACGTTAATCCTGACGATTTAATGGTGGTTATTGATAGTTTTGTATATAGCATTAATACTTCCTTTGCTCGAGAACTCGGATTCACTTTGTACAAAGCCTTAACAACTAAGGAGTTTGTAGGCGATACATTGACGCGAATCGATGCTAAGATCCATCAAAATATTTTGGATATTAAAAACGAAACCGCCGAAAAATCGGATGTGAAAAACCTAAGTTGGTTTCATTTAATCGCTTTTCCAGGCACATTTCTTATTCTTGCTCTATTTTTGGATATTACAGATGAGAGCATAATTCACTTTCAATTTCAGACCGATCAAGGTCGAGCAGGATTTCTCTTATCCGTTTTAGCTATAGGGATGGCCCGTGTTGTCGCATCCTGGTTTTTACGCCAACCAAATGATTATTAGGAGGGGCATTAATTGGGATTTACCATTGCAACTTATGTGTTTTACTCCGTTATTATCATTAACTATCTATTCGCTGCCAAGCTGCTTGGGAACATACTAAATGCAAAACTTCCGGAGAAAGAGAGCATTTTGCAGCGAATAAAATACCAGAATTTGAAAATGAAAGATCTACTTATATCGCCAGAACTAGAAAAAGAGTTTTCTGATGCCGGCTATCCATTAAAGATAAACGCCAAACGTTTTCAAATATGGCGCTTCCTTATTGCTTTATTCCTTCTGGGTTTTGGAATCTATAGCGCTTTTTTTAAACCAGAAACGCCTCCCGTTTTCAAAGTTTTGTTTCTAGCAAGTCCAATGCTGTTTTTATCGCTTATCACGAGTCCTAAACGAAAAACCATGAAAACTGTTTTTCGAATGTATCAGAATCGTAATGACTATCTGAAAAATCAAGAGCTCTTCATGATCTATTCCATGATTACCGATGAGCTTAAAGATTCTGGCAATCAGGTCATTAATATCTTGGATCTGATTCGTAAATTGAGATTGTACACACCGCGCATTCGAGGATCCATTAATAAAGGTCTTCGTAACACCAATTCTGGAATTGACGCGGTGATGAACATAATAGGTGACGATATAGGGACTGATGAAGCAAAAGAGGTATGTAAGATTATTGCAAGCATGCAGAATGCAGGCCAGCAAAATGTTCATGAGCTCATTGCAAATCGTGAAGAAACTTATACAGCCACCCTTAGAGCAAATAGACAAAAAAGGAGGACCACATTAACAAATATCGTAAATCCGATCGTATGGTTACCGCTGTTCATCTATATCATGAACCTCATGTTTGTTGTTATGCAAATGGTTAGTTCTATGGGTAATAACTTAACCAACTTAAAGTAATTCAAAACTAAAGGAGTGTATGTTCAATGTTCGGTAAATCATTAGGTGAGATCTTTGAAATTCTTGGGGTAGTTCTTTCCATTGGAATTGTCGTGTTTTTATTAATTTGGGCACTTATTTCAGCACTTAGCGGCGATCTTTCTGACACGTTCAATAACATCCAATTACCTTCTTAATATGAAACCATTCGTTTTCAGGGGAGATGATCTGTCTCCCCTAGGAAAGGAGGCCAAATTGACTTGTTTACTAAAGCATTGGCCGAGATTTTAACCGTTTATTTTCTCATCTTATACCTCTTTCAACCCGTGTTGCATGAAGTATTTAATGTTAGAAGTAACGCTGTCGAAATTGTGTTAAATCAAGGTATTGCAAAAGCTGCTTCACTTGATAACGGGTACTTCACACCCGAAATTATTCAAGAAATGAAAGATACGTTACGAACGAAATTTTTTATACCGGAGAGTTCAGTAACATTTACCGGTACGACCGTTCCCATGCCACGCGGCGAATACATTGAAGGAACATTGAAAGTGAAGGCAACACCACTCTGGATCTTTCAAAACTTAGCTGGATCAAGTAATGCACCTAAATTCCTGTCTCGTCATGCAACGATGATGAGTGAATATATGGAGAGGTAGAGAATATGGGCCGAGCGTTACTGATATCTGCTCTCAGTTTAATTTTCTTGTTAATGGCGTCTTTCAATGCCGATCGTGCAACAAATACTTCAGTAATTAATGCAATGACTTACAGTCTTCATTACGCAGCTCATGATGCGGCCTTACAGATTGACCCCATTCAAAAAACCGATGGATATATTGTTTTTAACCAAGATCAAGCCAGGAGTGTTTTTGAAGAGACGCTGCAAAGGAATCTTCGATTAAAAGAGAACATGATGCCTTTACCTAATACGTTGCTCGATGACCCAATTGAAATTTTATTTGAGGATTACGTGGATGATTCGAGTGGCGTGACATTCCCCTATAACTATGTGAATGATCAGTATGGCATCTATAAAACACTTCTTGGACCAGCTGTTATTTATGAGATACGGGTAAAGAGCCCAAGATCTAGTAAATATTCATATGATGGCTACATTTACAAAAATGTCATTGAACTATATCCGTTGCCCCAATAAGGAGTGAAAACCTAAAGTGAGAAAGTACAAATTCATCATAGCCATATCCATGGCTTTAGCCTTAATCGTCCCACAAATGGCTTATGCGGCGCAATCTACTCCGCCGTCTTCATCAGCTATTAAAGTCATTAATAATCTAACGGGTACACCAGACACCGTAACCGTTTCGGATCTCTATGAAGGAGACGTTGTTAAGATCTACGCAAATCCGTCGACGACAGCAACAATTGGTACAGGAACAGTAGCTGTAGGTACATCGACTGTAGTCGTTAGTATTCCACAGATTGGTACTGCAGCTGGCACAATTTATGTTTCTGTCACATCGGGTACCAACAGCCAGAGCAATCGGACACCGAAAAGCTATGCAGCCGAAGCAGCCTCTGCCTTTTTAGACGCAGGGCAGATTGCTATCACTAATAACCCGACGGGTACAGCGGACATTATTGATATCGTTAATCTAGCAGTAGGTGATGTTATCCGGGTTTATAATTCTCCGATCGATCCTACAGTTATTGGTACGGGAACAGTAGCAGGCGGACAGTCTAGCGTGTCCATTTCTATTGCACAAATCGGTGCTAAAAATGGAACGCTTTATATTACTCGAGCAACAGGTGCGGCACAAGAAAGCAGCAGAATCGGTAAATCGTTTCGAGGAGAGACAGCAACGCCGGCTCCTATTACCGCAGATATCGTCATTAACAATTTCACTACCGGTACAGCAGATGCAGTTGTAGTTAGAAATGTACAAGTGGGAGACGTTATTAAGGTTTATTCAACAAACCGTGATGCTGTACCTATTGCGACAAAAACAGCTACATCTACCTCAGAATCATTATCGGTCAGCCAGCTAGGTAAAAATGAAGGTCAAGTTTATATCACGTTGACTAGAGGAACGATGGCTGAAAGTGTTCGTGTTGCTAAGGCATTCAGTCCTGAAGCTGCAAGCACGGTACCTTTGAATAATATTAAGATCGTTAATAATACGGGTGCAGCGGATAGCGTTACTGTTGCTAATCTTAATCCAACGGATATCATTCGGGTATATGCAAATAAAACAACAACCACGCCAATGGCCATTGGGACAGCCAATAAAAATCTATTACCTCCAGTTGCTAAATGGAATTTACATGCAAATGCTTCAGCAACAAGTAATTATGGATTGCGCCTTGTAGCAACGGCTGGCGGACAGCTATCATCCTATGATGTTCCCGTTCTAGGGTCTCAAAACTACGCATTCCAAGTTTTAAATACGAATGGCGCTACGGTCAATGTGAAGACGTTAGACGCAGCAAAAGCCACGATAGGGACCAAGCTAACAACAACCATAGCAAATCCTACAGCAACCTTTGTTACTGAGAGCAATGCCGCTTATATCCGCGTTGAATTCACTTCAACTTCAGCAGGAACATTTAACTGGGCAAATGCACAAGTAGAGCTAGGTGCAGCTGTTACGGATTTTGAAGAACAAGAAGCAGCAGTTACCAAGAATATGCTTCCACCCGTTACACAATGGACCTCTCTGCATTTGAATACTAAAGTTTTAAGTGCATATAAGCTAAAGCTTACCGCTTCGGCAGCTAATCAAAGAAGTTATGTACGAGTAAAAGCATTACCATCAACAATCTATTCTTTTAGTGCACAACATGATGGACAAATCACCATTAGCTCAATATCTTCCGCAGGCGCTGTCCTTACTACAAATGTTAATGCATCAAATGCTCAAAGTGGATCCTTTACAACCCATGCATCAACGGCCTTTATCGAATTTGCTGTTACAAATGGCGCTTCAGGAACTTTTTCATTTACAAATCCTATGCTCGAGGCCGGAGGAACTGCTACGAAGTTTGAACCAATGGCTACAGCCAAAGTATACGGATTTGTTTCAGTACCCCAAATGGGAACTGCAGCAGGTACTATCTATATCACAGTTACTACGCCGGGTAGTTTAGAAAGTGCTCGGACAGTAAAGAGTTTCAATGCTGAAGCTCCAACTACAGCTTTAAGTATTAAATCAATTACTATCAAAAATAACAAAGTCGGTACAAACGACACGATAACTGTTACAGGACTAAAACCAGGTGACGTTATTAAAATTTACCGGACAAAATTAACCTCAACTGTACTTGCTACATCAACTGTTGCTGGCGGTGCTAATATGACGACCATTTCAATTGCGCAGCTTGGTCTAGCAAAAGGAAATATATTCGTAACGGTCACCAATTCAGGAAAAAGAGAAAGTGTTCGAGTAGGTAAAACTTACTCAGCAGAATAAGGGCTTAACATCGATGGCCCGTTTGGAGGAAAACATATGATTAATCCAGTAAATCGGGCCATTGATCTTATTCTTTGGGATGTTAATCAGTATCTATTTTCTTGCAAGACCAACATATTTCATATTTTTGCATCGCAATGCTTGTTTGAGGCGCTGCGCCTTCGTGATCCAAAAACGTTAAATCATTCATTGAAGGTGGGAATTTACGCATACCTTGTGGCAAAGAGTTTGGATAGTAGTCGAGCTATGGAATATTTCCTTGGGGGTTTAGTACATGATATCGGGAAAATTGCTTTTCCTGATTTCATTTTAAATGGTAAGAATCTCGTTGGTAAAAAACGAGATCAAGTAAAAGAACATGTAGCAGATTCAGTCAACACACTGGTTCGATTAAAAATGCCGGAGATTATCATTAATATTGCTAAATATCATCATGAACGTCATGACGGATCGGGCTACCCAGAAGGAGTAAAAGGGGAATGTATTCCGATAGAAGGTAAGATTGCGGCAGTCGTGGACGTTTATTGTGCTATCACAGAGCAAGATAGGGGATATCAACCTGGAAGGTCCCATGAAGAAGCATTTCGAATTCTAAAGGAATCCAAAACTCTATTTGATCCATATGTGCTGAAACAATTCTTTAAGATGTTTAATGATGTCAAAACGATAAATCAATTAAATGAAGTAAGTAATGTAATGCTAGAAAACATTTTTTCTTTCGAGAAATATCTTGATACTATCTCTACTGATTCGTTGGTTAAATCTTGATGCTCGATAGCTAGTATGGTTTCTCGAAGAGGGCGGCCTTCTTGATGGCTTTTCCGCCTGTCACAAGCGTACCATGGGTCGCCCTCCACCTAAAAGTTTTCCCGGCATATCCTCGCCTTTGGCTCCGGTATTCCAGTTTCCTTTTAGTCGGAGCCTCTACTGAACCCATGGTTACGCATCGCCAGGGCGGAAGCCTATCTGGCCGCTACAACAAAATTTATTAGGAGTGATTATTCATGAAGAAAAATTTCCGTAGTTTCATTGCAGCAATGATCGTAGTTACCGTTTTGGCTTCAGCACAAGTAGCAGATGCGGCTGCGACCTTTACAGACACCAAAACTCATTGGGCTAAAAACGAAATTTTGGCTGCAGTCGATCAAAAGTGGATTAATGGCTATGATGCTGATACGTTTAGACCAAATGCAAATATGACGCGAGCTGAATTCTTAAAATCGCTCGTTGTAGCTATGAAAATCAAGGTCGCAGATTCAGATACTCCATTTGTAGATGATGCCGGTTGGTTCCGATCCTTCATTGCTACCGGCTTAAAACAATCCATTATTAAAGTTGGTGACTATAAGGAAAATACATTTGAGCCTAATTTGCCGATTACGCGTGAAGAGATTGCCCGCATGACGATACGCGCGCTTGGTAAGGATGCAGAGGGAGTCAAATCGGGTTATTTGGCAGTCGCTAAAAAGCTAGAAATTATGAAGGGCTATCCAGATGGAACAATGGGAGGCGATAAAAATGCAACACGTGCGGAGTCTGTAGTTATGATTACAAGCACACTGACGGCTAAAAACCCTTCAAAACCAATCTCTTATCCCAAGACCAAAGAAGAGATGAATACATTAATTCAATCTCTTCCCTCTTTTAAGGGTACAATAACACTTGGTTCTAATGGAATTGTTTTAATTAACACCAAAGGCTCAGATGACTTCATGGATAATACTCTTGTTGTTGAATATAAAACAGGCATAAAAATGACTGTAATAAACATTGCTGATCCTACTAGAGATAACCAATTGATTGTAAAAGATTTACTGAAAAATTACTTTCCGAAATCATTTGAAAAAGCTTATGAAACTTATGTGAAAGTTAATAACGCATCTAATTCAGACGCCAACGCTGTTATTAGTTTAAAGTATGACGGGCGTGTGTTTGAGGTAGGAAAAGCCTCTTTTGGTAAAAGAGTTGTGATTCGCATTGGAGAGTAATTCATACCTCAAGAACACTGATCTATATCTTGTTACTCTAAAAGTAGCGGTTACTAAGAAAAATGGAGAGTGAGGAAGTGCATATATCACTTAAGAAGAGTTTATTTATTTCTCTACTTATTGTTCTAATAATAAATTCATCTATTTCTTATAATTTTTTAAACGCAGCAGGAGCAGCAGATTGTCCATTACCTGCAACATATGATGCGAATGCACAAAAGCTTATTGATCAGAACGATATTCCTACTTCTATCACTACCGGAAAAGGAACGCTCAAACTAAATGGCAATTATCTTTCTAATCAATGTGGTCTTGGGAAAAATGCTGTCGTTTATGGAACTCCTGCCAATGTCCCCGGAAATCAATTTGACCAAGGGCAGTGGAGATACCTTGGATACGATCTTAATGGCGTTGTCTATCGTAATTGGAAGTTTCGCAGTGATTCAAGAGCGACTAAACATGTAGCTAAGAACTGGGTGATAAGTCCGTGGGATCATCCAGTGGGTTTTCATAAACAAATATATGAAACGCCAAACATAACTGAAAACCCAGAAGCGAAAATATGGTTAGAGAAAATGATCGATCCCTATCATGAATCAGCGACTTTCATCCAAAGCTACAATAACCGGACAGGAAAAGGCTGGACAGGAGATTCACTAAAACCTTATGTTATCTTTCAACAAGTGCCTACAAAGTTTAGTCCCGGCGTGGTTCAAATGTGGAATATCTGGCAGCCGGACGGATCTTGGTGGTATGAGATGTTTGAGATTCCTCCATTGGACCCTTTAATTATAAAAACACAGCCAGACCTTCTGATTAAAACTGTAATTAATCCGGCAGATGCGTGGGTAGGTGATACTGTACCTGTTAAAATAACAACAGAAAATAAAGGCGATGAAGGTAGTGGACCTTTCACAGTAGGCATCGTGGGAACGAATTTTAAATCAGAAGTCATATCGAATGTTCCTCCCGGTCAGATCAAAACAGTTACCGTGAATGTTTCCTCAACCACAAGCGGAATTAAGAGCTTCACCGCTAAAGCGGATTTTGGTGAAGCCGTTGCTGAATCTAATGAGACGAACAACACAAAAGATTTTAAAATTGCTTTTAACAAGAAAAATGAACCAACAACGCCAATCGCCGTTATAAGTCACCTTGAAGGCGATCATCGGACCGAACCAGAAATTACAATCAAACCAACTGTCGATCCGAAGCTGAACGATAAACTGTCTTATTCGCCCGGTAATGAAGCTATTACACTTTATGAGTGGAAATACAAAGCACCAAACGGAAGTATCTTTAAAAAGAAACCTGTAACAAAGGACTTTGCCGCTTTAGGAGAATACCTCGTTGAGTTGCGCGTTACTAACAGCAAGAACAAAGTATCAGAATGGGCGCAATTGAAGGTTACTGTCGCAAGCACTCCTGCAACACCAAAACCAAGTGTGACTCCAACGCCAAGTTCTGGCCCCGAGGTCACACCGACACCAACACCTAGTAGACCAATAAAGGTCGATATTAATTTCGATCCAATCGCCATCTTTACGGGTGAACAATCAAAGCTTGAAAATAGTACAATCAATTGGGTTAGTTATACATGGTCGTTTTCTTCAAATTTAGCGCCGTTGATTCCGGATGCGGAAGATTTTGAGCATGGTCCTATAACGTTTAACGAACCCGGTATTTATAGCGCTACGTTAACGGCCACGGACGTACATGGTTTTTCAGAAACGAAAACGACTTATCTGTCTGTAAATGATCCGAAGCCAACTGCGATTATTTCTGGCGTAACTAGATGGATACAAGGACGTCCATTCCCATCATTACACCATTTGGACAATTCCTATACGCCGCTTGCAAGTAAAGGGGTTACTATCGATTGGAGCCGTTCTGAGAAACGTTATAAAAAGAATGATGGTACAGCTTACATGAGCGGCTGGCCGAATACAGCTCCAACGGAATTGGGAGAATTTTTTTTAGAAGGAAAGGTTTATGATTCCTTTGGCCGAATGAGTGAATGGGCCATTCATCCACTTGAAATTGTTCCCGATGAACCGCCAACTGTAGATATAACAGCTCCAGAAGAGGGCATACGGAATAACGAAGTTATGCTATACATCGACGCTTCAAGTCCAGATGGAGACGATATTACTCAGTTGAAAATCGAGGAGCGATATGATGACGATGGAGACGGCGACTTTGAAGAAGAAGCATGGCAAGTCCTTTATGAAGGATTGAACAAAAATACGCATACCGTTAAATATACAAGTGTAGGAAAGCGCCAATATCGAGCAGTAGCAAAAGAGAATTTTGGATTATCTGCTGTTTCGGATTTGGCTGAAATCAATATCATTAACTTCGCACCTGTAACCAATTTTGATGTGTTCGGTACAATTCAGCAGCCAGACCAAGGCGAGAATAGCGGTCCACCAATCACAAACTATACGCCTGAATCGATCTTGCGCTCATGGACATTGAAAAAACCATATGTAGGCGGAAATGAAGGTAAATCCGGCTGGAAGGTATCCGGTAGCAACCTAACGACAAGAAATGCTGTTTGGGCTGATTTTAATGGCAATTACAATTTAGCAAAAAACCTTAAAAGATTGCCTGCGTGGGAAGGAAAAGTTGAGAACATCTATGCAGGATATAAAACACGTGTCACTGCTGAAACGGGTTATTTTTACGAATATAGTTGGGGAAGTAATAATGTAAATTGGAGGTTCTTGATTCGGGATGCTAGAACAGGTGCCATTGAAGGTGACTATACGCATCATGGCTCTACTTTTGGAAACGGAAGTATCTTAAATATTAATACAGGAGACATTAATACCGCATATTTTAGTATTGGCAGTAAGGCGAATTTAAGTGGAGGTGGATTACGCTTATACAATGTTGTAACTGGCCAGCTTTTGCAGGACTATCCCAATATAACTCCGATCCCTCTAGGATGGGGGAGTACGGATCAAAGTTACGATATTCAAAAAGTCGTTTTCACGGATGATAAGAACTATGCATATGTCACTTCTTTGTTTAATAATGGTGAGTCAACATGGTCAATAAGAAAAAAATTGTATGTAACGAAGTATGCGTTGCATCAAAAGACAGCTCTTTGGACAGTCCTGCTAGATCAAAATGATGATTATGCCACACATTTTGTATCACAACCAATGGCGATCGACAAAAAAGGAAATTTGCATGTCACGTACTACTATCATGGTATGTTTCAAAACGAAAAAGATTGGACAGGTATATACAAGGTTTTTAATCCGGATGGCGTGAATATCAATGGTACTGGATTCTATCTAGGTGTTTTTTCGGGCGTAGTCACTTCACTGGATAAAACAACAGCTTATGTAACAGCCACTAGATATGTATCTGGTAATTATGGCAGATCCCGAGATGTTGGTGTCATGATTTATAATGCTGATTCCAACACTTTCGCGCATATTGAAAATCAGAGTACATCAATTGCTGATATTGTATATCCAAATTTTATGTTTAATCTTCCTGCTGTGAATAAGGACGGCTATGTACAATTGTATAATGGACATATTATAACTCCTTGGGGAAGTTTGAATAAAAATCATCCTTTAAACGTTTTTAATTCTGTTAATTCTATGCTTGCGCCACACAATACCCAACCTAACTACAGCTCTAGTGAACCTAGCTATTACTACAGTTCAGGATTCTATTCAATTGAAGCTCAAGTAGTAGCTTTTAATCCAATAGTTGCGCAGCCATCAGGAGATTTTTATACATTAGGTGGGGGAACAAGATGGATGTACAAATATACACCAGCTAAACCTGGGTTACAAGCTATGGCGAGGGAAGAGAGCTATCAGAAGTATTTGAGCGTTTTTGCGCCTAATCAGAGTGATATTCATTTAGATGGTGTCCAAACCCAATGGATTACGGGTTACAATGGCGCGAAAAGTCAATTTTTGGGAGTGGAATTTGTTGATTCAACCAAAGTAGCACCTGACGGTTCAATATTTATGAATACCAATGATTTTTATCAGTTGGACTCTGTTATGGGTGGGCAATATAGAAACATGGTCATCCCATTTGTTGGAGAATCTACAGGAGATTTACCACGATTGCTTGATGACAATACCGTTGAAGTAGATAGCGAAACTTGGGGCGGTCTTCTTTATGATCCGGCAAGTGTGATGCGAAATCAAGTGCTTGAATTTAACGTAGCAGTTAACAGCATGACCAATAATAAGGTCATTGGTGCTGCCATTAGAATTCAAGACGAAAAGAATTTGTACGCAATAGAGTGGACGCAGGATACGCTAATTCTCTATCGAGTTGTAAATGGCACAAAAACGGAACTAGCAAGATCCTATTTAGCCCGTCCTGTTGGCATACCAACATCATTTAAAATCGAAGCGATAGGCAGCGTGATTCGTATAATCGTCAATAACGTAAAGCTAATCGAAGTCTCGGACGGTACGTATGCAACTGGATCAGCAGGGCTATTGTCACTTGGACAGCAAATGGCCGCTTTCAGTTTGGTGAAGCGGACGAACTACGGTAACAGTTATCCGGAAAATACCTATGAATCGGTGCTGGTGAACGATCCTATTTCTTACGAAAAACTATTTCAAGATAATGAAAGTGATCCGATGGGAGCGGAGGAATGGAGTTATGCTCATAATCCAAATTATTTTGAAAACCCAGAAGGACTAAGTATTCACAATGGAAAGAAATATTCAAGTACCATAAATGCTTTGGACCGAGCAGGCTTGTATGAGATTACCTTCCGAGGTCAAGATAATCCGGGCCTTGCTGCTTATCGAAAATGGTCCGAGCCAGTTAAGAAAATTCTCTATGTCCACCGAAGACCCGTAGCACAGCCAGACGTCCGCTTTACGGGAAGTGTATTCGCTGAAGGTGCATCACTAGATTATGAGACGTTTGATACGTCTTATGATCCCGACATTGCACATGTGTTATCAGAGAAGCTTTTCCGGACACGATGGGCTGATGAAAGCACATGGACGACAGGGAAACGAGAGTATTATAATCGACCGGGTGTGGAGCTGATAGTACAAGAGCAAGTCCGTGATATTCATGGTGCGTGGTCATTTTGGACACAAACTGTTGTTTATAAGGACGGGATACCGCCTATCAATCAAACGAAGCCTGTTATGACCATTACTGTTCCAGCAGGCATTACAGCCGTCACACCTACCGTACTCATAAAGGAACCTACAATCAGGTGGACATACTATGATGCAGAGAATGATCCGCAGGAGCAATACCGGTTAATGATTTCGTATGTGGATAATAATGATACGGCTTTGTACATTGAACTTGAAGGAAATGCACTTACGTATCCGATGATCGAGGGCACAATTGAAAAAGGTCGTGTCGTAAAGGTACAAGGTCAAGTCTATTCAGCAGGAGTTTGGTCAAATTTAAGTAATAGCAGATATTTTGTGTTGGATGCTCCACCGCAAACCTATTTGCTTTCCTACAATGGCTTGGATGGAAACAATCCCATTTATACTAATTCTAATCGTCCGCAGCTTCGTGTTTTCACTGTAGATCCCGAAAATCATCCGATTTCGGCCATCGATTATGAAGTATTCCGGGCAGATGATGGTATAAAAGTAGCGGATACTGAATTATCCACAGCAGCCACTAACTATACGCCTTCGGCTCTAGCAGAGGGTTTACACTACTGGAAAGCAAGAGCAAACGATAGCTACTTATGGGGGCCATATTCAAGTAATGGATTCTTCTTTGTAGACACAGTAAAGCCAGCGGATGTCAATGAACAACTCGTAATCGAGCCAACGTCCGTAACAGTTAATTTTAGTGCTTTCAGTGATGCAGCTCCATCATCAGGACATGCGAACCGGATCTTCTATTTGCAGAAGGTAAATGCCGATGGTTCGGTCACTAACATTGATTTGAATGCTGATGGCAGTACAGAGTACAGCATACCGCTCGGATTGGGTAGACAGTCATACACAGTTGCTGGATTACTACCAGGGCAAGAATACCGTTTAACGGTAGTTGATTATGACGTTGCCGGCAATGAAGGACATTATGCATATATCTATTTCAACACGAATCGTCCACCGGTTGCGGGTTTCGATTGGTCGCCAAAACCACCATATGAGGGTGATGTAATCACGCTCACTAATCTTTCAGTCGATCCAGACGGCGATCAAATGAAATATACGTGGACTGTTACTGGACCAAACGGCTACTACAATAAGACTTTTACGACTAAAGATGTTGTTCTGCCCCATGAAGTTACTGATAATCATCCGGGCGATTATAAAGTGGTTCTGAGCGTTGAAGACATACATGGTCTGAAAGCAGAGGAAGATGCGATTGCTACCATTAAGGTATTGGATCTCACGATTCAAGGCTATGTGAAGCATACGGAGCGATATGAGGAACTGAGATTGGCTTATAATAAGAGTGTAAGCGGTGATGTAAACTCGCCACGAACGCCCGATATGTTTGTAGCAGGCGAAGCATTCGTATTAGAGTCTAATACCACTAATACCGGCGCATCGAGCACCAAAGCAACCGAAGTACTCGTTGTGAGAGAGCCATTTGATTTTGGTGTTTTACTCACTTCAAAAACCAAGATTAATTGGTTTGGAAAAATGGTTGATAAAACGTATAACGAAAAGCTTAAGGATGGAAAGTACACCTTTACATTTAATGGCACGTGGTCAAATGGACATAAGGAATCTGTTGATGTCGTTGTTAAGATTAAAGGAGATACCAGGAGCTATCTCGACATTCATAGGCAGGAAACAAATACTCAATAAAGCAGAAGAGAGAGGATGCATACGCTTCCTCTCTTTTCATTTTAAAATTCATTGAAATACTTTTTATTTTTCGTGAAACGCAGCTCGCCGCCACCGTCGTCGGCGAACGGAGCACGCCGAACCCAGCTTCCGGAAGAATAACCAGGATCACGAGCTGCAGATTCACCGCGCAGCTGGCCGCCGTAGCTCACGGCGAACGGAGCGCGCCGAATCGGCGCTTCCGGAAGAATAACCAGAATCACGAGCTGCAGCTTCACCGCGCAGCCGACCGTCGTGGCTCCTGGCGAACGGATCGCAGCGAACCGAGCTTCCGGAAGAATAACCAGAATCACGAGCTGCAGCTTGACCGCGCAGCCGGACGCTATCGCTCCCGGCGAATCGATCGCAGCGAAACGTGCTTCGGGAAGAACAACCAGGATCACGAGTTGCAGCTTTGCCCCGGAGCTGGCTTCCGTCACCGGCGGCGCCGATCCGTAAAGCGGGAATTCATCCGGAGGGACATGTGGGTGAGCTGTAGTAACTCAAGCCGGCCATCACACCAGTCTACAACTTTATTTTACTCAGTCTAACTATTTTTTTTTTGACATTTGAAGTTTATTAAACAGCGGAACATCAGCGTTTTCCTTCGTTTGTTGAGTTGACTGTAAAGTAAACATTTGGTATAATTATGGTAGAAATTAAGTGACGAGAAATTGCAGGAGGTAGTTATGAAGGACGATCAAACCTTTGGTCAATATGTTCGTTCATTGCGTATAGCAAAGGATATGAAACAAATTGATGTTTGTGAAATTGCCGATATTAAATCTACTTACTTAAGTAGAATTGAAAACGATAGAGCTGATCCACCTTCAGAAGAAGTGTTAATTCGAATGGCGTTTGCGTTAGGAGAGAATCCTTATCGGCTACTAATCCGAGCAGGAAAGGTGCCAACAGATTTTCAAAATGTAATTATCTCTGATGAAGAGGCATTTCAATATTTAGAGCAGAAAGTACAGGCCAGAGCAAAAGCGAATTAAGCAAACGGAGGTCGAGATTATGGCCATGCATTTCTCTACAGAGTATATCGATATACTGCTAAAACAAGTGGATATGATGGAAGTCATGTTAAAACATGATATCAAAGTAAAAGCTGGTGCCGGCAATAATAACTTTTATCAAGCGAGCTTTTGCTGCAATAAAAAGGACTTAGATAACGGTCGAATCAAAAAATCGACCCAAACATACAAATGTTTGTCATGTAAAGAAGGAGGGAACGCACTACATTTCCTACAACGAGTAGTCGGTATGAAGTTTCCGGATGCGGTTATTGAACTGGCCAATATGGTGGGAATGGAATTACCTGTTGTGGATCCCGTAGAAATAGAAGCAAAACAACGTAAAGAGAAAGCGTTGAAGCTCGCTGCAGACTTCTACAGCGCACAAAATAATTATGAGTACATGTTGAGTAGAGGAATTTCAGAAGAGGTCTTAAAACGCCATAAAGTTGGTTATGCACCAGGCGGACGTGCTCTTCGTAGTCATCTAGAGGAACACGGATATTCCAAAGCAGAACTAATGGAATATCGCTTAATCAATTCAAAGGGTCTGGATTCTTTATTTTACCGAGCCGTGATTCCCGTTTACATGCGCGGAAAAGTAATTGATCTATACGGACGAGCTGTAAACGAAAATAAAGCCGGTATTAAACATTTTTATGTGAACGGTGACGATATCTTAGGCGGTTTTGATTTTATTGATTCAAAACGTGTTGTTCATTTGTTTGAATCGGGAATAGATCGTTTAGCTGCTGAGAGTAATGGGATATTAAACGGTGTAGACTCGGGAGGAGCCCATAAGTTCACTGCGAGCCATGCTAAGCAGCTTAAACGAAAGGGCGTCCAAAAAGTAATGATTATTTATGATGGTGACAGCGCAGGGCGTCAAGGAGCCATGTCATCGGGACAATTGCTTGCAACTGAAGGAATCAGGGTCTGGATCGGAGAGCTTCCTGATGGGATGGATGCTGCGAAAATGTTGTTAGAATTAGGAAAAGATGCTTTTGAAACAGCACTTTATAAACCAAAAACGTTCGAACAATTCAAAATGTATGATGAACTTTCTAAGTACAGCCTATCTGACATTGAAAAGTATATTGAAGATATTAAAGCTTCTGCACTTGTTAATTGTTAAGCAGGCAAGAGAGTGTTCGTGGTGAAACATAAAGGATCAATATGGGTTGCAGAGTAAAAAATTAGACGAGACTTTAATTTGGAATGATACAACATATTGAATAGGGAGCGTGCATGAGAAATGACATTCGAATTTCATGATTTTTTTATCAGTATTGCCTATGGTTATCTAGGACAGTTCGTTGTAATAGGGGACGAGGATGCTCTCGCATACGAAGTCCAGTTTGAAGTAGACGAAGACCAGGACAGATTTGTTTTTAAGCAATTTATTACTAAGCCTTCTCATTTTAGTGATTCAGATTTAACCGATGAAATGAAGCGTCAGCTGGAGGATTTAGTTAATGAGCGTTACATTCCTTCTGATGACGTAACAGTTTGAATAACTTTGAACTTGGGAAGGTGATAAAATGTGCAGATGTTTGCAAAATTTATGTGAAAAACATTCCAAAGGATACGCAAGGAATGGTCTGGACGCTTGCGTTAGCGCTCGAATTACGGGGGAAATTCGGATTGTGCAGTTCATCGAGAAACGCGATAGTTTCGGTGTTAAAATAGGCGGACTTAGACGCTCCAAAGCGAGCAAATATGAGTCTATGCCGAAATTTAGATTCTGCCCAATGTGCGGGGAGAAGATTGATAAAGATTATGCGAGCGTTTGGCATGACGAAAACGGTCAAGTATCTGGCTGAATATAAGTGTTCGTAAGGAAGGTGGTCGTTATTATGCTAGAAGCTGAAAAAAAAGAACGTGCTGAAATGATGCTACGAATTGCAAGAGGCGAAGTTGAAGAAGAGAAACCACTGAAACGATGCGAAAGGTGTGGAAAGAGAGAATTAAGCTTGGATAACCGTGATTTATGCACCTGTTGGATGGATGAACCAAAAAATGATGATCCGCACAGCCACTTGTGCTTGAGCTGCGGTGCTGGTATTTGTACTTGTGAAGACGAAAAGTGATTTAACATATTGAATAGGGAGCGTGCATGAGAGATGAAATGGAAAATGATTCGAAGTTTGCCTTACACACATGAATTTGAACTAGAAGGTAACGACAGAATTGAACTTAAACTGTCATGTCGTGAGTCGGAGATTATGCAAAATATGCGACTAGCATTTGGACGTGATGTTGTTGTAGAGCTATTCGATGCTGAATCATAATGAATACGATTGAACATGGAGGCACACGAGTGGATGCTGATCGGGTTTTTGAGCAAATTTGTTGGTACACGGAGGCAGGGATAAATAGCAGCAGCCTCATGGTTAGGAAGTTTGAACAACAATTTCAATATTCGGATGCAGGCTTAGAACGGCTCATTCGATCCTTTTTTCGATCATTTGCAGAAGCACAATTTGCTTGTCTACAGATTCGCAATGTCCCGTTCGATTATGTAGTTTATCCGATTGTTGATCATCATAAGTTCGCACATTTTTTAAAGCAGCCTATAAATAATTATAGAGGGCCACGCCCAAGAGAAAATGAGCGTGTATCCTTTACGGTGTGGGAAGGAAACAATGCTCCAGAACGGTTAGAAGAGTGGACAGGAGAGGTAATTGAAAAACGAAATAATGGTGTTTTTATGGAATATATAATTCGTAGAGATTTTGACCGTGAAACTATAAAATTATCGCGTGGATATATTCGTGATGTAATTCAATGAAAATCAAGTGTACATCTAGGAGGTTGAATGGAAGAGTTCTATAAAGGAGAGATCGAAAGGTTACAAAAGGAAAATGACAAACTCCATGAATTGTGTTTTAAACAGTCTGAAGAATTGGTCCTATTAAGAATCCAGAATCTTTCTTTACATGAACATATTCAAGGCAAAGTTCTAAGTGAGAAGGAACAGCAGCTGCTTAGAGTAGCTAAATCTATCATCCGTGAACTCGATCCGGAAGTATTAAAATGAATACTGACTTTAATAGAGGGGAGAATGACGATGGCTAAAATTGAAACGAAATTGGAGGATCAGTTGCAGATCGTAAGCGACTTTTTCCAGCGGATTATGTATAGAGGAATGGATGGTAAAGCTGGTGCGGTTTGGCCGGTGATTATCCGGAAATGGGGGAAGGATTTTGATGGCCAGCAATACGTGTACCAGTATCCCGCGACTTTTTTCCGAAACTTGATGAACGTGAATTTCCTGCACTTCTCCACAAACACGAAAATCGAACGCTTAAAGGTCCTGAAGGTCATCGTGGACAAGCTCAATGCTAAAGAGATTGATATCCATCTTTACCACTTTGGGCTTTACCTGCTCTATCCGTATGCAGGAGAGAGACTAAAACGAGAAGATACCGAGGCAGCAGGAAAAAGACGATCCGATTTTATGGATACATTGCCACACTTTGAACTCAAAGATAACGATGAATTTATATCCGAAGTTTGGTCGGATCTGATCGAGCGCCGCTTTCCGGATGTTGGGAAAGAGATAGTTCGAGTACCATCATTCAATGAAATTCGGATTCTGTTTACACCAAACCAATTCGGTAATCATACGGGCAGGTACTACTCAGATGCGGACTGGTTGGAGCCTATTCCAAGTTACGAACTTCAAGTCAAGAAATGGATTGGAGAAAAAGATCCGATGACTCGGCAATCAAAAAAAGAGGGGTTAATCGAGGGGCCGATCATACTTGGTCATTCTGGCGAAGGGGGACTTCGACATTATGTAGGCGGTGAGCCTGTGTATGCCGGTAGCTACATCGAGATTAAATTTGGAGATGGTTGGATCCCTGGTAGGTACGAATGGAGCTTTGAACAAGGTAGCCCAATTCATATTCATTCGGCGCGTCATGAGTGGATATCTATACGCGAAGGCCATACTGTACGAATTCAAGGATGAAATGATCAATTTGCATGTAGTAAGTGCCTCTAAGGTTTAAGTCTTCGTCCAAATAATGATGAATAAAGGAGATCTTTAAATTTATGCCACGTATATTACTTCTATTTTTAGTTTTAGGATTGGCAACTTATTTTATTTACTACTATTCTCACGATAATGAAATTCCAGCAGGACTTGTAACCGATGGGAATGAAAAGGATCTTGTTCAATATTGGGGAAAAGCATCATTTCAACTTAGTTTATTCGTTTCATGTTGTACAGTCGTATTTTATTCAATATGGAAAAAGATTGCTAAAAGGAGCTGATCATATGGTTCAATGGGAGTTTAAGAAAAAGAACTTTGTTGTTTTTGGAAATCGCATGTTACCTCTAGGATGTTTTGGTTTTATAATCATTATTATGGGGTGGATGTTACAAATATGGAGTGATTTTTTCAATAAAATCATTTAGTATAGTTATGTTTTCAATAGGAGGGTTGACACTTTTAGCTATTGTATGTTCAATATTTTATTTTTTGTTTCTTTCTCCTTTCATTAAAAAAGGTTCAAATGGATCTTTGGAAGAAGGATCTTAAGAAAGTGACGTAATGGCTGCGTAGAAGATCGCTAATTAGGATCTTCTAGTGGGAAACCGTAAATGAAAAGAAGGTGCCAATAATTAAAGCGTTTAAAATTATTTCCTTTTGTTTATCACGAATATTCGGAAGATCCTTTGATATGGTTGTGATAAGTCTATTCATCTCTTCCCTAGGTCTAATAAGTACTATTCCAGGTATAGTGCCCGTTTTTTTATCTCAAATATTCATTGTCATTTTCGTACTTTATTGTGCTAGAGCAATTTGGTGGCACTTTAAATATGGGAAAAAAGCAAAAATATATGGATATTTACGGCTAGATAACACCATAGAAATGCATATCGGATCGGAAAATTCACGAATTAATTTTCAGCGTAAGGTTAAAAAAACTATAAGGTATGCGCAGCAACATGGTCATCTTATCGAGTATACTTCAGGAATGTTACCTTATGGCAAGCTAATTCAGAAATATGGCAATGCTTTAGTATCCGTAAAACCTCTAGGTATAATCGGTCAAATGTTGAATGGGGCACTCGCATTAAAATTCGTAGGTGATCAGCCCACATATAGTGTTGCTCATCACTTAAAGTTGTTATTGATCCGAATAAAATAACTAAAAATAAAAAATTGTTCAATTAAAAAGCGTTGTGATTCATACAAACGAAATATCAGATAGGAGATAGTTTCATGGCTGAGGAAAAAAAAGTATCGCGTGAAGAGTTTGAACGGGAATTCGAACAGGTTAATGCCTCATGGGGTTATGAAAATGCAGAACTCGATGAAGAGGGCAAAGAGCTCCTTTTCAAGCGATTGAATAATGAAATTACTGATGAAGAATTTAATGAAGCAGTAAAAAAACTTATTCGCTAATACGTTAACAATGGGGGGCAACATTTGAATTTTTCGAGAGATAAATACGAACGGGAATTTGCTCAAGTTAACGCGTCGTGGGGTTATGAAAATAATGCCTTATCTAATGATGAAAAGGAACAAGTTTATCAAAGGCTAGTCGATAAGGATGTAGTTCGAGTGGCCAAAGGTAACACTAAGCGTGCTGGGGGACATAAGATGAGTAGTGAATATCTCTATCCAGGAACAAACGTATTAAAAAACCATTTTGGTATTCAAAATGAAGAGTTGCTTCAAAAAGCTGAACGTTATCATACAGCATACCGCGCAATGGAATTACGTTTTAGTCCTCAACCAAAAACCTTTGATCTAAATCATTTAAAAGACATACATAACCATTTGTTCCAGGATGTTTACCCCTTTGCCGGTCAAATAAGAACAGTCAATATAGGAAAAAGCAACTTCTGGTTTTGTAATGCTAATTTGATTCCTCGTTTAGGAGATCAAGTCTTTTCCGAATTAAAAGGTGACAAGTTTTTAAAAGGACTAAATAAAGATGATTTTGCTCAAAAAGCAGCTTATTATTACACCGAGATCAATTTCATGCATCCCTTCAGAGAAGGAAATGGTCGAGCAATACGAGAGTTTTTTGGCCAGCTCTCAAAGGGTGCAGGCTTTGAGCTCAATTGGCAATTGGTACCTAAGAATGAATACTTTCAAGCTGTAAAGATGACAGACGATCCCAAACAACTCGGAGAACTTATTAACGTTTTTAAAAAATGTCTGTCTCCTATAAAGGGCGCGGAAAAGGAAGTACTGCAGTGGATTGATCCTGAAGAGAGAGTTAAATTGAAAGATGTTTTAAAAATACCGGATGGTTTGCCTGCAGCTAACGCAAAATTAGATGTAGCTGCTTTAAATAAATTTGTCGATCGTTTTCAAATTAATAAAAAAGATTCATTAATAAATGTTAAATTCCAAGGTGAAGATGGTATTTTAGCTATTGCCTTAGAAAAACACCCTTACTTAAACAGTATAAAGAAAAATCAAATATTGGACCAAGCTGCTGCAGCCAAGGGTTTAACTAAACAACTGAGCAAATTCTTAGAGCCAGGTTCTTAATACATATAGTGAAGGTGATATTCATGAAAATGAAAAAAATGTTAATTGCTCTGATTGCTATTTTATTCATTGGTTTTATTGCTTTTTTGATAGGTGGGATTAATGCATTCTTATCCGTTATAATCGTTTGCTTCATCATATACTGTACATTTGATATTTTAAAAACGGGTTTAATGAAATTTAAAACCATTCGTCAATTTTTCACTCAGAACAAATAGCATAAGGGTAATGGGAGAGCTGCAGCTGCAGTTCTTTTTTGTTTTACGTTTCTACTGGATCTGTCGCGTGGAGTACACAGATCGTACCGGGTGGTCATGGTTTGCAAAACCCCGTTGCCGGCGATCGGATGCCGAACCGAGCTTCCGGAAGAATAACCAGGATCACGAGCTACAGCTTCACCGCGCAGCCGGCCGCCGTCGATCCCGGCGAACCGATCGCGCCGAATCGGCGCTTACGGAAGAACAAACAGGATCACGAGCTGCAGCTTCACCGCGCAGCCGGCCGTCGTCGCTCCCGGCGAACGGATCGCGGGCGAAACGGCGCTTTCGGAAGAATAACCAGGATCACGAGCTGCAGCTTCACCGTGCAGCCGGCCGCCCTAGATCCCGACGAACCGATCGCGCTGAATCGGCGCATACGGAAGAACAAGCAGGATCACGAGCTGCAGTTTCACTGAGCAGCCGACCGTCGTCGCTCCCGGCAACCGATCACGCCGAACTGGCGCTTCCAGTGAATCTGTCGGCGAAATACGTTTCCGGAAGAATAACCAGGATCACGAGTCACAGGTTCGCCCGGAGCCGGTCTCCGTCACCGGCGCGCGCCGATCCGTAAAGCGGGAATTCATCCGGAAGGACATGTGGGTGAGCTGCAGCAACTCAAGCCGGCCACCACACCAGTCTACAACTTTATTTTCTTTTGACAACAGAAAAGACAGCAAAAAAATAAGAACCGATTTGTAGTCGGCTCTTATTTTTTCTTATCCTTTTTTCTTTTTTTAAGTGGCAAGCCAGCATCTTTAGCATAAGCAATGATTCCTTTAGCAAAATCCTTTTTTTCTTCCACCGACCATTTTTCATAAGATTTAGCAGTCAACAAGAGAGTATTCACCCTTTCAGAAAATAGAGATTATGTCCCTAGTATGGACAAACAGTCAGCATATTATACCCCTTTCTCCATATAAATTATGATAAGAACGAAGGCACGCCGTGCCTGAGCTAACCAGTCGAGGGAGGTTTAGAAATTGATGGAGAGAAGAGGAGGAGACGAACGAAAGCGAAAGGTCAGATCGGACAAAAAGGTTGCAGTTGCTCCAAACCTAAAAGATGAATATCGAGTATGGATACATCGCATCGCGCGGAAACTGCAGATACCTGAAGGTGAAGTTGGAGCGCGATTAGTTGTTGCTGCATTGGAAGAAGAGAAATGTATAGAGTTTTTTAGAGCGTATTTTAAAAGGGCATATCATATTAAAGAAAATCATGTTATGTATCCATTGTTTAAGCCGGCTAATATATATGACTTTTTGGATATGAGTACGGAAAGCCATGGACGATTTAAAATGAAATTTTCAAAAACCATGGCCGAGAGGTTAACTGAATTTCAAATAGCGCTAGGAATTTCTTTTTTTGCACATGCGGTAAAAGCATTGCTTGAATATGCACTTAAGGATTCAACATTGTTGCAGAAAGTTGCTCCAGGTGTTGTGATTACAGATTATAAAAAATTATTACCCACGGTAGGCTCTGTAAGTGTTAGCTCAAATCCAAACGCATGGAGTATTTTTAAAGAAGAATGGAGGGGAAAAGAATGAATTTTTTCCGAGAGATTATTGATCCCTATTTAAAGTATCGTTCGTTGGTTATTGGTTTGAAACGAAACGATTATCAAAAACTGCAAATGATAGCTGATGATTTAAATGATCATGTAGACGGAGAATACGAATTTACGCCTGAAAATATTGCTTCAAGAGTGATGAAAACCTTTATAGATCAAGCCTATGCCGATAGCACTAGGCGAATTGTAAAGGCAATACTTCCAGAAGTAAATGCATCTGCTTCACGTAGGAGGTAGATGAACTGTTGATGAGAATCGGAGGAATTAATAAACTGTATATTTTGCTAACTTATATATCTATATATTTTGTGATATAATATATGTAGATATATAAAGGCGGTGTTATTGTGAAACTGTTGTTTTTAACCGATCGTTTGAAAGAAATCCACTGGAGCCCGACTACCATGAACATGCTGCAGCGTGTAGCTGAGTTTAAAGGTAAACAGCAGCTGTTCTTCCAGCAATCTCCTGAAATATTAACAGCCATGAAAAATGTGGCCATGATTCAGAGTACGGAATCCTCTAATCGTATTGAAAAAATTATTGTAACTAGTAAACGCCTTACTGAAATAGTAAATGAACGGGCAGAACCGGTGGATCGCTCGGAGTCGGAAATTGCGGGTTATAGAGATGTGCTTAAGATTATTCATGAATCCTATGAACACATGCCAGTATCAACAAATGTGATTCTGCAGATGCACAGTTACTTATTAAAATATGCAACAGGTAATGGTGGGAAATATAAAATCAGTGATAACGATATCACTGAAGAACTTCCGACAGGAGAGACGATTATACGATTTAAACCTGTATCGGCTTTTGGAACCAAGGATGCTATGCAAGATTTGGTAAATGGGTTTCGAAAGTGGAAAGAGGAGGGAATATATCCGGAACTCCTCCTCATAGCCATCTTCATATTAGATTTTCTATCCATCCATCCGTTCTCCGATGGAAATGGGCGAATGGCAAGACTCATTACCCTTCTACTACTTTATCAAGCAGGCTATGAGGTGGGCCGTTATGTCAGCTTAGAAAAGTGTGTCGAGGACACCAAAGATCAATACTATACCACACTTCAGAAATCGTCTGTAGGCTGGCACGAAGAAAATAATGATGTCAGGCCATGGGTCGAGTACTTCCTAACCATGCTCATAGAAGCGCAGGAAAGGTTCGAACAGCGGATGGGAGATCTAGATCGAGGGAGAGGCTGGAAGTCGCGCCAAGTGGAGGCGGTAATTCAGCAATTGATGGGGCATTTTAGTGTGTCCGATCTAGTTGATCGGTGCCCGGGGATAACCGGTCCTACAATCCGTCAAGTGCTTGCTCGGATGTCCAAGAAGGGAACAATTGTGGCCGTCACAATGGGACGAAACGCTAGGTGGAGAAAAGTGGATAATGAGGAGAGCTTGGAGTAATATCCAAGCTCGTTACATTTTAGTGGTAGACCGATATAATTCACTTCAAAATCGCGGCTATAGGCATTTAAAAGATCCAATATAACGTCGGTTTTGTAATAGAGAATGGAGTGAAGAAGTGACATGGTTAAGCTATCTGATATTGACCCGGAATATTTAAACATGACTATGTTTTTGATGAAATTCACACAAAAGGAATTTGCTGAATCTTTGCAAAAAGGAAATGTCTTTATGAACGATTTTCGAAAATATATCGAAATTGAAAAGGAAACTGGTGAAAAGGGACAGGGAGACGATCTTGAGGGGACATCTGTCTTAAATGTTTTAAATTTCAAGTTAGTTGATCCTGAAACTGAAGAAGTCTTTCTTGAAGGTAGTGCATCACGTGGGAAAATGACACATTATGACCTGTTGTATCAACCGGTTTTTTGTGCGACTAGCTTGGATGGAAGTCTGCTAGAGGTCATAGCTGAGGACGACGATTTTTATGAAACGCGTTTGGTATTCAGTGAGCAGCAGAAGAAGGCATTCACTGAAATTTTCAAGGCTGATCATGTTGTTATTATCCCATTTGATGTATTTGCAGATAAAATCAAAACTCACTTTAAAGAAGAAGGAATAAATATAACAGGGAAAAAGGTCATCTACGATGATTACTCAATTAATCAATCGAAACGATTGCTAACATATCAGAAACTGGAGAACGACGCCTTTTTCTATAAAGAAAAATCGTTGGCGTATCAAAACGAATATAGAATTGTTATATTAGATGAAATGAAAGCACCATACATCGCGAGAATAGGCAACCTAACTGAAAACAGTAAGATAATGACGACAGATGAATTGTTTAGTGGACAATTTGGTTTGACGATCCGAAAAAAAAAATAAAAATGAGTATGTGTAATGTTTGGATGCTCAGGAGTCATCTTGTAATAAGGTGTCTTTTTTTTGTCTTCGATTTATTCGTAACAGAATATACATTCTGTTACGAATGAATAAGAATTCAGGTCCTTTTTCCTTTATATGTGATAGAATGAAGCTAGATTATTCGTAACAGAAGTTTTTTTCGTTTTTCACATGAGGTTAAGCTCCGAGAGAAATCTTTTAGTAAGATTCAATTGCTTGCGAGTAAAAGATATTATTGACATCACTTACCAAATAAAATACTATCAAGATGTAGCGGAAGCACCGCACACAGAGGGACCACAAGGAGAAGCACTCCATGTGGTCCTTTTCGATACCAGGAGGTGAATCCAGTAATGGACAAATTTAAATTGAAACTACAAATGCCCGAACTTCATACCATTACGCCTTATTTGCCCGATAGTACTCAGTTTGAAAAAGAAATTGAAGAAATGAATAGAGAGAGGGAAGAAGAGCGCGAACGTGAACGAAAATATAAAGAAAACGTTCTACATGCATTAAATAATATCGAAAGAAATACTGGAAATATCGTCGATATTGTAAATCTCATCAGAGTGAACAATGATAAGCAAGATCAAGTAATTGAATTGCTTTCCGAAATACTAAGCGTGAGTGGATCCAAAACCCAGGCCGAGGCCGAATCAAAATTTAGAGAAGCGATGAAGAAGATTCAAGAGTTCAATGGGGATGTGGAATCCGTTCAAAAACTTATGGGAGTCTTATCCATGGTGTATAATTCTGTTAGTGGAATGTTTTAGATATTCTGATAATGTAATCTCAGTGGCGAACGTGTCCCGATAACGGTCGACTAACTATCGTGAAACGGGATACAAAACTGGATTTTTTAGGAGTTGTGCTTAAAACGAGAGGGCTGCAGCTGCAGTCTTTTTTGCTATTATGAGTTGGAATAATGTAGTAAACTTTTTTCAGATTATCATAAAGGGGAATGTAGAGTGGGCTTCTTAAAAGTACTAGGTTGGATCTGTATACCATACGTCATGATTTTTATTTCTTGGAAAAGACTCAAAGGAACAGGAAAAGCATTCGGGGTATTATGGTCTTTCATCGCAGCACTAATGGTTGTTACGAATATAGCTAACGGAGAATCGAATCAACAGAATTTAGCGCCTGTAACCCAAACTGAAGTTGCTGTGGTAGCAACAAAAACGCCTATACCTTCCGCAACAACCGATCCAGTTAAAACCGATTCGACTATTACAACCGAGCCTGTTATCACTGAATCCCTTTCAGATTTTTTTGAGCGTAGGCGCGTGATTCTTGAGCAGGAAAAAGAAGACCGGCGGCAAGAATCGATTAAACAGGCAGAGAATAGACAGGAATACGATGTGATCCTAGAATTCCCTGCGGATAAATATCCAGAAACAGCGGCTCATATCTTAAAAGCAATCAAAGCAGGCGAATCTGCTTTTTGTACGATTGATCGTGATGGTGCTGATGAAAATAGAGATGAATCATTAGTAGGCATCCCAACAAAAGATGGGTACGATAGAGATGAATGGCCTATGGCTATGTGTGCTGAGGGTGGTTCAGGGGCAAACATCGAATATATTTCTCCATCGGATAATCGCGGCGCTGGTTCCTGGGTAGGTAATCTACTAGAGGGATATGATGATGGTACACGCGTATTATTTGTTATTGATGGTGAGAGTGACAAAACAAAACCTGCCGCTACTGCAAAGCCTACTCCGATCCGTACACCGGAGCCCACAAAAGACCCATTGGTAGAAGAGGAAATCGTTTATTATGCTAACTGTGCTGCTGTAAGAGTAGCAGGAGCTGATCCAATTTATGAAGGAGATCCGGGTTATAGTTACAAATTAGATCGTGACAAAGACGGAGTGGCTTGCGAATAATAAATAAGGTTTTGGGGTGAGATATATGCCAAATATGTATAATATTAAAATGAATTTTGAAAAAGATTGGGTCGCTATGATACGCCGAAAACTGATAGAAGTAGGATATATACCTAATTTGAATGCTGATGCCAACTCTATTGGTTACCAATACTTCAATCTTCAACGTAGGCTCATACCCCCATTACCAAGAACAATTCTTAAAGCTGCAGACTTTACTTGTCCGGTTGACATGCTTGTTGGTTTACAGATGCTTGAACAGAAAATTACGAATGGGGAATGGCTTAAAGCGTACTTAAGTAGAAGTTTAACCAAGGACGATGATCTACTTAATGATTGGGGTATTTACCATTTACATTTAGGAATTGAGTTGGAGGATGATGGATTCATAGAACGGACAAAACCTGTTTTATTTGCGAGATTTGATAACAATCATGTTTATTTTATAAAAATTATGGAGCATGGAAGAGGACTTCATCCCTGGACGAAACAAGAGATGATTAGAATTATTCATCAAAACTGGCCCGAAACAATCGAAGCATTTCGATTAAATGGGGTAATGGGATTAGAAAAAGCTGTAACTGACGACGATATCAAGCTATTACGTAAATATGGTTCAGTTGCCTTAATTGAACCCGAACCGGGAGTCATTTATGGTCCCATAGGTGGTGGGTACAGTACAGCCAGAACAAGTGTTGAAGATCGTAGAGCATCTGACTTTTGCCTTCAACGTATTCGTGACTATGAAAGGTATCTGCGCGAAAATATAGTAAATATAGTGAAGGAAGTACGCAAAAATATAGGCGTTGACTTTGGTCATAATCTGCATTTTAATCTCGGACTTGAAAATAATGATATTTACGCCTTGGAAATATATCATCGCGTATTTATCAAGCTAGGTCCATTATTTAGTAAGTCTTAAGTGAGTAAATCAATCCAATAATCAATGGATCGTTACGCTAACGAAGAACGATAGTTAAATAAGAAGCATGCTATCCGGACTCTTTTGAGTACCGGATTTTTTTAATACATAAGATAAGTATTAGAAGATAATACTGTCTAAAAAACGATCGTTTTTTAGACTTTATAAACATTAACTGAAAATGCCCCAAACTGACCATTGTTTTAGTCTATTAATTCATCTATTATTCAAGGTACATTAAATATGTTAATCAAAGGTTTAATAGACAAAAGGGGATTAGTAAATGGCTAAAGTTGGATATGCGCGAGTTTCGACTTCCGATCAGTCCATGGATTTGCAAATCGATTCTTTGATGGCTTCCGGATGTGAACGTATTTTCGATGAAAAGGCCTCTGGAAAGAAAAGTGATCGACCTGAGTTAGCTCGTTGCTTGGAGTACTTGCGTTCCGGGGATACATTAGTCATCTGGAAATTGGATCGACTTGGTCGGACGACAAAACAGTTAATCGAGCTTTCGCATGACCTTAAAGAAAGAGGAGTCAGTCTGCAGATCATCACTCTGGGAGTAGATACTAGCACACCAGCGGGCAAGCTTTTTTTCGCTATTATGGCTGGTTTAGCTGAAATGGAGGCAGAGACAATTCGAGAGAGAACCCAGGCCGGCTTACTAGCCGCTAGGTCTCGAGGTAGAAAAGGAGGAAGACCGCCATTGGATAAGAGCAAAGTTGAAATGGCGTTGCTTTTGTATGAAAGTAGGAGATATACGATAAAAGAAATAACAGAGCAGACAGGAGTATCTAAAGCAAAGCTATATCAAGTTCTCAAAAACAAAAACACTTTAGTCTGAAATATCACTTACAGGTCTATGGAATTTCAGCGATCCTTATATAATCAGATTCGTTTTCCTACGGTCATTGGTGTAAGGACGTAATCTACAGAGACGCGGGCCGAGTATATACATGTGTCATTATATCTTATTACGCGACATCTAAATCAATCGATATCATACGCATTGAAAATTGTAAACTTTACATATATCAATTATTTATAGATTAAAAAAGCCCTAGTCCCCTGGGCTCTTTTTTTTATTATCATCCAAATATTGAAGTTTGTTAATGTGATAATGAACTATAGATGTTTCAAGGTAACCAGATACCGTACCATGCAAACTGGCCGCACTGCGTATGTGATCGTATATCATCACTTGCCACAATAGAAACAAACAGTCGAGCCGGCACGTGGAACCGAAATGATTTTCCAAGAATTAGTACGAGCCGGTAGCGTCATGTAGTGACTCTGGAAGGTGCTTTTTTATTACCTGTATAATTAGATGCTAAATAAAACAATAAAGCTGCTATAGGCATCGCATAGAGAGCAGGGTATCTAATTAAATTTATGAACATAAAAAGGAATGGTAATAAGACAATAAGCATTCTGGATTTTGATATATAGCCGTTTACGGCAGTCTGTAAAATGAAAATTGATGAATTAATAAAAAAACTAACAATTCCGACTGCCAAAGCAAGTATGACTAGGAGCATTGCATCATTTCCTTCATACCAAACATATGAGCCTCGCTCATAGAGAGTTGTACCCCAATAGTTTAACAAAAAGGATATTAATGTAGTGGCATATGTCCATCTCTTAATTTTCTTACCATCTGTGGCCAACAATTTTTGGCTATATTGACGTTTACGTTTAGTCGTCATAAACCCACCCCTTATATGAGGAATTACGGTAAGATTTAGAAAAAGTTCCCGATAGAACGAGATAAGGACAAAAGTTTACCGATAGTAGTTTATTAACTAAAAAGGAAGATCAAGATGGTAGGCACCCGCAAGATTATCAATTTTGCTTTTCGTTTCATCATCTAGATCTCTTAGCTCATCTAGATACTGAAATGGCATTTTGTATAGTCTTACATTTCCGGGTCCAGTAAATTCAGCGGGTTCCAGTAATCCTCGATCCGCTAGATTTGTTATTACACTACGGTAATTTTCTGATAATGTACTGGTATTTGCAAACCTTCTTTCCCATTTCTTAATTAATTTTATAGTGTCTTCTTCCATCCACCTAAAACCAAAATCTCGATTACCTGTATCGAGAATATATGCGAGCAATAATATTTCATTTGTTGTCAGTCGTTCTATGATTGTGTGCAAGGAATCAGTAGTCATCGTCACTTTAGTTTGAATAGGATCTACAGTAGTTCTTTTTTGCTTATCTTTCAAAAGTATTACTATTTTATAAAGGTGATCGATAATATTTGTAGCATCGTATGGCGCATAAACGCCACTAGCCCCATATTGAGCTTTAAAATCACGGACTTTTTTAACTTCATCTAGGTCAACGTTAATAGGAAGATTTTTTTCTACAAAGTAAACCATAACCTCTTTGCCTTGCTCAATAAAAATATTAATCTCTTCAAGGGTACCTGATAAGTTCTTTAATGTAGCTGTCCCGAGCTTAGTCCAGAAAACACCAATGACGATATCACATTTGCTAACAAGCTGCTGATTGATTATTTGTTGTGCTTCGATTCCACTATATGCTGGGGCAACATCATCCTCCCAACGTCCTGGAAGCAGAACAATATTCAATTGTTCAGCATACAGTTTGTTCCATTTAAATATTGCAGTTTCGATCGCGTCACGTTCAGGTGCTACATCCGAAGGTGACGCGATTAAAACGTACAAAACTTCTGCTTGAAAGCTCATGCAAACGGCCCCTTATCTAATTAAATTTACGCATTATAGTTAGCAATTCTAAGACTTACTTTATTTCTCAGTCTACAACTTTATTTTCATAGTTCACAACATTATTTTTCAGTCTTAGGTTATAACAACCTGTTGGGTTATCGTACTCAGCCGTCGCGGCAGCACAGGTCCCATTAGGAAGTAACAGCCGACCAGCACGCAGATCTGCAACGGAGAAGCTATAGCTGTTAATCGATTTTTCAGTCCGTTAAACATCCTAATTTTTCCTGAAAACTTATGCTTTACAGACAATATCTATGGTATAATTAGTATGTAAAATAGAGTTATTACTGTGTTTATAAAAGACCAAAGTTCTGGAATGAAAGGAAGTTTTCTGTCATGAAAGCTAAACAATCCGCGTATCTCATTTGCTTTATTTTTTCACTTGTACTATTTGGAGCAGCAAACATCATCGATCAAATAGTAGGGCAACCAGAGTTTTCAAAAAGCTATCCATTATTCATTTTTATGGTCTGGACGGCGGTTGTAGCCACTTTTTTGCATTTAGGTTGGCGAACAGTCTTCATCGTAAATGCACTTTTTTTATACGCAATTCAGATCTATACAGTCATTTATCATGCTCCAACAATAAATCCATCCAGCTTACAATGGTTAATCGGTTCACTTCCCTTCGCTCCTAAATATATGATTTCCATTCCAGTTCTCTTCCTTGTCAGTCTGGTTTACCAATATATCTCTTTCTTGATTCAACGTAAAAAAGCAGACATTGAGTCTGAGTACGAATACGTATATGAAGACGAAGAGGAAGAAGACCAAGAAGAGTACAATGCCATTCAACCTAAAATTTAGAAGTGCTCGGAAAGACAAGTTCATATAGGTTGATATTGAAAGGGGGTGATATTGAAAAATGGAGAAACAGTCAGGCAAGAGTAATAAGCTTCTTTCCAGCCTGCTAATTGGACTAGGAGTTTGGTGTTTGTTAAGTGTAATTTCGGGAATGGGGTATTCTTCAAACGAGCAGCGATTGATTTTAATGGTTTATGCAGCTGCACTAGTATTTATGGGAGCCTGGAGTTTTGACCAACGGTATTAAAGGAGTAAAGATATGAACTATCCCAAATGTGACGCCAAAGTGCTAGAGACTATCGGGTACTTTGAAATCAAAGCAGGACCACTGGAGCTGAAGAACTCTCAAAATGTTTTTGGTGATATACCAGCAATAACCTTGCAGGTATGTAGTCGTGAACCATGTGACTACGCATTATTAAGGGCAGCCCCCGAATCCCTCTCTTTGGCCAAGAGAACTGTTAGGGATCACGTGCATGCGCACCGGAAACTGCCGTAAAACAAGATTACCATATTCAGAGTTTGAAGCATATGGTACTTAACGGCAGGGGTTAAAATGGAGAATTATAAAAAGTGGCTTTGCGATCGAAAAAGTAGCAAGCACACAATAACGAATTATTTGAATGTTGCTCAATACTTCCAAGAATGGTACCTCAAACATTTAAACGTTAGTTCATTCGATCCAATTCATGTTACCAATGAGATATTACAGGATTGGAAAAACTTCTTGTTAAATGAAGCAACATATACTCGGTTGCATGAAACAAGAGGGACCATTCCAGCGCATAAACGTTATTCTATTTCTTCCGTGCAGACATTCATTAAGTCAATTAGAAGGTATTTTGAATTCCTAAAAGATTCTGGTGTGATAGACAGCAACCCAGCAATCGATCTTCATCCTCCAAAAGTAGAGTATGATCCTAATGATGATCTCCGCTGGTTAAAGGAAGAAGAAAAATTAAAATTAATTGATTTTGTTGTAGATCCAGAATTAAAAATGAAGAACGAATGGAAGTATACACGTAACAAGGCTATCATATTTGTTGGCCTTTACGCTGGATTACGTCGAAGCGAAATAGTCAATTTGCAGACCGATCACATCTCTTTCGAGAATGCATCATTGACAGTAAGTGATGGAGAGAAAACAAGAAATATACCCATTCATAAAGATTTGCTCTTCGCATTAAAGGATTGGTTACAATTGCGTGGGGAACAAGATCACCCCTATTTTTTCGTCTCACAACGCGGTGGCATGCTTTTTGAGAATGCCATTTGGCGGCTTTGCGAATCGATAGCTATTAAAACTAAAATTGCTTATTTTACACCGAGTACGCTCCGACATACTTATGCACGCGACCTTGTTATGAATGGATATAAGTTAAAGGACATTGCTTATTTGCTCGGTCACACCAACCTAAACTTTACTCGGGCCTACAAGCGCCCGGGTAAAGTAAAAGAGAAACCTGATAAAAAATCAACAAAGAAGCATTGAGCAAATATCAATTACTTTTAAATCAATATTCATGAAAAAGGGAGATTAGTATGGAAGAGATATTCAATTGGTTACCCGTATTATTTATTTCCGCATTGTCAGCCTCATTATTCATTATTACTTATCTTCTATATAAAAGATGGCGTACACGCAATTATTTTGTACTGGCATCAACAGCCGGCTTTACTTCAATTATTCATTTCATTCTATTTTTAGCAGCTGCGATTGGAACTAAAGGATCTTTGCCACTTGAAGAACTATACAGCGGATTTTCTGTTGGTTTATTTGTATGTTTGCTGGCTGCGTACTTCCATTTTTTTATTCCGAAGAAAAATAAAGAATTTAAGATCCTCTTGATCCTAGGCGGGAGTAGTCTGTTACCTTTAGTTCTTTTTTTCGTGAGTAATATTATTGCTGCTAGTTTACTTAGCATCCTAATTTTTGGATTCACCAGCTATATGATCTTTAAGATCATTCCCCAGCTGCCCAAGCAAAGAAAATTCCTTCTAGCTCATGTCTTGTTTGCAGTGGGGGGGATCTTACAAGTACTATTTCTGCTGATTAAGGTGGAGAATAGTTTATTAATCACATCGCTGCTCATTACCGGCGCATATGTTTTTATGCTTGCCATTTTTTATGACCGGATTGTTGATATGGTTGAGGCTGTATCTTATACAGCTGTGACAGATGGTTTAACGGGCTTGTATAACAAGACGCATTTTGTTCGGAAGGTTAAGGATCATATCGATAATAACTCAGCTGAAGCATTGATCTTTACGGACATTGATAATTTTAAACGTCTGAATGATACGCAGGGGCATTCCGTAGGTGATGAAATATTGAAACTGGTAGCAAAGACAATGAAGGAAACCTTCCAAGATGTAGGGCTTACTGGCCGTTACGGCGGAGAAGAAATGGTTGCTCTGATTACCGATCACAGAGTTGATCCTGGTGAGCTTGCAGAGCTATTTCGTTCGCGAGTCGAAGAGCTTACGCCAGCTTTATATCCTGTAACAATAAGCGTTGGTTACAGCGTTTATGAGGATGAAGTGACGCCGGAGCAGTTCATTAAAAAAGCCGATGAAGCTATGTACTTAGCGAAAAACAGCGGAAAAAACAAAGTTATTGCTTATCAGGAGTAAAGAAAATAGAATTTTTATTTTTTCGTTATCAGTGTTGCTTAATAGTAAAGTTACTTCAGACAAATGAGGGGGATCTCAATATTGTATAACAGAGTCATTCTTGCTGAGAAACCCGATATGGGCGATAACATAGCCAAAGCTTTAGGGATTGTCTCAAAGAAGCGCGGCTACATAGAACTGAAAAATGGGGATGTTGTAACCTGGGCCATTGGCCATCTAATAAGATTGAAATCACCTGATGCCTATCCAGAATATAAAGCATGGACATGGGATGCGTTGCCGGTGATTCCTAAACAAATGGATACTGAGGTTTATCCGACGAAGGTAGACCAGTTTAATATCGTTAAAGAATTACTTAACATGAGTAAAGAATGTATTTTGGCAACCGACCCGGAACGAGAAGGCGAGCACATTGGGCGGCTTATTCTTAAGCAGGCAGGGTATCAAAAAAAATGGAAACGACTATGGATCGATGATCTCACAGAAGCGACCATACTTGCCGGCATGGATAATTTGAAGAGTTCAGACGATTTTACGTATTTGGGGGATGCTGCTTTAGCACGTTCCTATGCAGATTATTGGCTTGGATTTACAGCCTCTCGATTCTTTTCACTACTTGCAAGTGATGTAACAGGGGGCCGTGCTAATCTTTCTGCTGGCCGCGTTCAAACGCCAACGCTGCGCCTTGTATTTGATCGCGAAAGATTGATGGAAAACTTCACACCGCAGCCATTCTACGTGCTAACTGCTGAATTTGTAACGTCTAAAGGATCTTATAAAGGACAGTGGTTTAAAAATGAAAACGATACGACAATAAACAGATTTGACGACAAATCAAGGGCAGAGTTTATAAGAAAAAAGATTGTTGGCCAAACGGGTGAGGTTCAAAAGTATACGGTCAAGGAAGTGAAGCGTGCTGCGCCGCTACTCTTGAATACCTCGGCCCTAAAAACAGCTGCGAGAAAATCACTAGGATTTAGTACGGTGAGAACAACTGGAGCGCTGCAGGCGCTCTATGATAAACAATTTGTATCGTATCCTCGAGTCGATAGCAGACATCTTTCTGAAAATAAAGCGGATGAACTGGCCAAGCATTTAACTATTCTTAAAGGGAAAATCCAGTATACAAACCTGTTTCCTGAGTCGATTGAATGCTTGAAAGGAATAAGTCGCTTTGTAGATGACAAGAAAGCAGCCACACACCATGCAATTGTTCCAACAGCAAAAGATCCTTCTTCAAACAGTTTGGATGCAAAACAAAAACTCACAGAAGACGAAGGGAAACTCTATGAGCTCATTTTGCGGCATACTCTGGCAGCGCACCATCCAAGCGGTCTCGATCGGGAAACAGAAGTTATTACGCAGATAGCGTCTGAAACTTTTTATACCAGATCAATTGAAGTAATTAATCCAGGATGGCGAACATTGCTTAAAGCTGATGATGAAGAGCAGGAGAACGATGAGGCAGCAAAGGCTACTCAAACAGCGCGAATACCCGGTCTTGAGAATGGCATGCCGGCGAAAGCGGCCGCTGCAGATTTCACACCAGGTAAAACATCTAAACCGAAACGTCTTAATGATGATGAGCTCGAGAAATTAATGGAGAATGCAGGGCGTTTTGTTGATGAGAACGTGGACGATGCTATTCTCGAAAAAATAAAGGAAAAGGGGATCGGTACTCCGGCTACAAGGACCAATATCGTACAATCCCTAGTCGATCGGGAATACATTGAGATCACGAAGAACCTTGTTTATTTAACCAATAAAGGGCGCTCGTTTATGGAAATGGTCTATGAGCATCCAATCGCTAGTATTGAGCTCACCGGTGAATTTGAAAAAAAGCTGAGCGATGTAGAAAAAGGAGAACGGCCAGTCGCGGAATTGCTTTTAGAATTTAAGCAATACACCGCAGACATGCTGCAAACCAAGGAAGATCTTATAAAACGAATATCTCAATTGCCGCAATCAAATCATACTTTCGAGAATGTAGAGGAAATTGGGGCATGCCCGAAGTGTGGAAAGATGGTTACTGAATCACCCAAAATGTTCAGCTGCAGCGGTAGGAAAGATGGTTGTGATTTCACCATTTGGAAGGAATTCCGTGGTACCACCATTAAAATGAAGCAGGCTCGGGATCTCGTTAATGGGAAAGAAATTCTCCAAAAAAACATTTCAGGAAAAGATGACAAGCCGGCATATGAAATCTATCTCAAACTCGATGACGGGAAACTCCAAACCCGGTTTCCAACGGTTGACGATAATAGCCTTGGAAGCTGTCCGACTTGTGGTAAAGCTGTTGTTGAAGGCGCAAAAGCGTTTGGATGCAGCGGTTGGCGATCAGGCTGTAAATTCACGATATGGAAGTCATTCCGGAATACAGAGTTAACCCCAAAAATAATTAAGTCGTTATTAGCAGGAAAAGAAGTGCAGCTGCAGGGACTGCAGAGTGAGAAAGGTCCTTATGATCTTTATCTTAGCCTTAAAGGTGATAAAGTCGAAACACGTATGCCTACAGCAGAAGATAAAAGCATTGGCAGTTGCTTACTTTGTCAAAAGCCAGTGGTTGAAAATGAAAAAACTTATGGCTGCAGCGCTTGGAGAGATGGTTGTAAGTTCAAGTTAAGTAAAGAATTTTTGGGCCAAAAGATCGCAACCGTTCAGATCAAAAAACTATTAAAAAGCGGCAAAACTGATAAGATATCAGGATTTGTAAGCTCTACGAAAGGAACTTTCGATACGGCACTTGGCTACGATAAGGCATCTAATCGCTACTCATTTATTAAAGCTTAGAGGAGGATTTGAACATGATATTAAACCGTGAGCAAGGACTAGATTACTTGCTAAATATGAATGACAAAGAGCTATCTTTGTTAACCGAGAACAATACGGCATGGAAAATAAGTACGTATAATCCAGATGGTCAAAAAGAATATGTCGCGATCCGCTTAAATGAATATGATGCGGGAACAATTGACGGGAAAATGGGCGAGGTGCTTTCTTCAATTTTTAATGGGAGTGAATCCATATTGATCAAAAAAGAAACGAACCTCAAGACATTACAAGAACTTTATATAGCTTCACCGGAGCAACATAAAGCATTCTTTGAAATCGATGGTAAAAGAGATTTTTATAATGAGTTAAATGCTATGCAAGCTGGTGAAATGAAGGAGTTTCAATTAGGCAGCAACTTAAATGATATTTTTGTTGAAAGGCAAGGTATCATGTTTACGATTCGGGAAGAATCCGCAGCTGCGCCTATCCATTTTACTGGTACTTTAGAGCAGACTATGGCTGAACTTTCAAACCTCAATAAATCTTTGATGGAAAATCGTGTGTCTGACTTAATTAAGGGCATTCAAGCAGATGAGAAAATGAGGTTTTTCTTCAATGATAAGAGTCCGATCGATGTTACTAAATCTGGAGAATCCTTTATAGCAAAAAAGCTTGTTAATGATCAACCAGAGGTTATAATCATTGGAACCGTCAATCAAGTTTCAGCTTCAATAATTAAGTCGAATGGAATCGGACCTGTTGCAGCTAAAGATTCACGACAATGGATTCATCCACTATTAGATGAGAACTTAAAATCAGTACTTATGAAATCAAAAGGAGTTCCAACAGAAAATCTACAAGGGAAATTAGATCAAAGCGTAATGAAATACCGCTTAACAAAAGATGGAACTTTGGATTATATGGCTAAAGACCAGATTAATATTCATTCAATAAAATTAAAAGATGCGCCGTATCTAAATCAACAAAATAAATCAATAATGCTCGATGTTGCTGCCGGAAAAGTAAAACTCATGCCTAATATGTCTCTGAATCAGCAAATATAAAACATACAGTAAAGTGGGAGAGTATCGATGTCTCGTAAGAAAAAGAAACAACAGCGCGAACTTGAAAAACTTATAGAGGGCTTTTTAATGCTTTGCATATTTGGTGCCTTTTTTGGCGTGTTTAAGGTGACGCAATCACTCGTAGCCAGCGGCATCTCAGCAGGAGTAGTCATTGGTATTTATATTGCCATTCGCTTATACCGTAATATGCTTTATGAAGATAAATTAAAAAAGTCAGGAATCAGGGACATTGATAAAATGGAGGGGAGGCAATTCGAGCTTTATTTAGGGCATTTGTTTAGAGGGCATGGTTATAGCGTAGAAGTAACGAGAGCGTCTGGTGATTACGGCGCGGACTTGATCATTAATAAGGCTGGCAAGAAAATCGCTGTGCAGGCAAAGCGTTACAGTAAGTCTGTAGGACTAAAAGCCGTGCAAGAAGTGAAATCATCAATAGCTATTTACGGTGCTTCTGAGGGATGGGTTATTGCGAATCGTGATTATACAGATGAAGCATATTCGTTGGCAAAAGCGAACAATATTAGATTGATTAATCGAGATGAGTTAATCGAAATGATATTGATGCTAAAACAAGGATCGGTACTTACGGAGAAGGTGGCTAAAGAGCAGCAGGCTAAGCACCAAAAATTCTGTAAACAATGTGGTAAAGAAATGGTCTTACGTAAAGCCTCAATAGGAACAGTTTATGCCTGCAGTACTTATCCAAAATGTCGTCATGTTGAAGCTGTTTAGTTTATGGAACTGCTTTCCTATAACTACAGAGGCTATGTTATAACGAAGGGAATGTGATGGTGATTATAATTAACGAAGTTGTTCGTCGTAATTTACTTGATGAACTTTTCTTGTTACCTTACAGATTTGAGGGCAGATTGAGTAATACAACAATTTTTCTAAAACGATTTTTGACTCTTAATCCTAAGTTGGAAAGAGATATAAATAAACACGTTGACACTTTTAGTGATTGGGATGAAGAGTATTTATACTACGATGTTTTAAATATTCTTGCCGTTGAAGATGGAGTGTTTTTGAAGTTTCTAAATGAGATTGTTCATCCTGCAGTAAGGTCGGACGACGGTTCTCAAAAAAGCTTAGTCGGAGTGATAAACAAGTATTTATCTCATGTTGGCTATCAGCTTCAAGTAGTGGGTGATATTACAGGATATCCTGTGTACGAAGCAGTGAAAACAGGATCAGCAAAGGGAAACATTAAGAACCTGATATTTTCTGCAAACGGATATAAGCCGGAAATCGTCATAGATGATTCCCTTGAAAACAATATAAGGATAGTAAAACATGAGGAACATTGCTTAGTATACGATTTACCGATTCCAACCGCCATAGGGATGACATGGAATAATTTAGTTGACTGGTGGGCAGCAAAAGAGGGACTTGTATGGAAAGATAGTGAAAACAGCTTATATTCTCGATTATTTAAGTCTTTAGATTCTCCACCCGAAGAACTTCTATTTCATACATACTTTAAGGAATTTCATGATAGATTGGGCGAAAAACTGCCAGCATTAATCCCGCAAGTTTATATGCATTATGATCCACTTACTATGACACAGCTAAGGGGTGTCACTCGGTTACCTCGTCAAAGGATGGATTTCCTGATTCTGTTTCCAACCAATGAAAGGGTCGTCATAGAGATCGATGGAAAGCAACACTACTCCGAAGATAATATAGCAAGTCCGAAATTGTATGCGGAGATGGTCGCGGCAGACCGTGACCTAAAGTTAAAAGGATACCAACTATATCGGTTCGGCGGTTACGAGCTTCTGAAAAGCCAAGGGGGGGCCGGCTTGATCGTTGACTTCTTTGAGAGGTTGTTTGTGAAACAGGGAATTATCCAAAAAGTAACAACGAAGTAGTCCATCTGAAAATGCAAAAACATAAAAGCCCTCCTTAATTGGAGGGCTTTTTTATGGAACTTTATGATAGGCTGCTAGCGTGGTTCACAATTTCCATTGATCTTTTCAAAGCCTCTAGCATACCACCGTAGCTGTTAACACTTGAAATAGATGAACCATCAGCAAAGCCAATGCTGCCTTCCCAGCCTGAAGTTAGTTCTACTACTTGATTCATATTTATTAAAGCTGGATAAGGAGCTCCATCATCTTTAATGTACTTTGTTTTTATTGTACTTCCTACTAATTCAATTTTACAAAATCCATGTTTAGAGAGTACTGGAACTAGATCATTGAATTCAACGTTGCTTATCTCATCGGATAAACCATTCACCGTTACAATAACGGTTTGTTCTCTTCCCTTTACGATGCACTTAATCCATTAAGCGCAAGATGTTTGTCCCCACTTATAACAATAAATTGCTGCATCACAAATGCCTCCCCTTTTATTTAACTCTATTAATTATCTAACATATACCATGAACAGATACAAATATCAACAATTTTTACCAGATCAAACTAAATGAAGCGAACCCCAGGGAATTAATAAAGGAGTTCGCTTTCTTTTTTTACCCCGAAACCTCAATGACATTCATGAAAAGAAACAAGAAGGTAGCAGACCAGATAAGGAAGCAAAGGGAAAAGGTAGACAACCGGCTCTCGCCAGTTGTCCTTGTTTGCTCATCGCCTAACGGCAGTCGCCGATCAACGGAGGTTGGAAACGAATGGACGTGGTGCGAAGCTGGCTTGCTCCTCGATGTTTTGTCCCGCGTTCATCCAAGATGTTTGCCGTATCCGTCATCTTAGACTGCCGTACCGAACCTTGTCCTGCAAGGGTGGCTTTTCTCATTCGAGAACGCCATCCCTTCGGGCATACCCTTGCACGCCAAGAACCGGCACAGCAAAACGGTCTATGACGGCTACGACAAACGGATGAACGCTCCTTCAAAACATCATACGTAAGGCAGCAAGTTCGCAAGTCACTTTTCTGTTTCCTACCTCCTAAATCATTGCGCTCATTGCCGCGCAGGCTAGACAAGCAAACGAAGCCGGATAAAGGGGTTCACAACTATAGATTTCATTAGGGAGATGGTCAGTAATGTCCAGAACAGCACAGGTTATAGCGGTTTCTCAGCTTAAAAGGCGTTTAGAAATGCGGAAATTAACGGTTGTTGGTTCGCTTCTTATCAAATAATTGGACGGTGAAAACACCTGTCCCATATTGCAGTTAAAAAAGGAGAGGTTTTATGAAAAACGCAAAGCAAACTACAAAAAAGCAGCCGAAGGTAAATGATCTATTTAAGAAGTTAGAAGAGGGGGTAAAAAACGTTTATTCCTCGGAGACTTGGAAAAACATGCTCAAATTCCAATCCGCTTTTCATGATTACTCATTCAATAACATGCTACTCATTTATCTGCAATGCCCGAATGCTACCCATGTTGCAGGGTATGATGATTGGCAAAAGCTCAAGCGTCAAGTGAAGTACGGTGAAACGAGCATTAAGATCATGGCACCAAATTTTAAAATAGAGCGAAACGAACAAAACGGCGAAGAAAAAAAGATTTTGACAGGTTTTCACCAAACGTCCGTTTTTGATGTCAGTCAGACGAAAGGAAAGGATCTTCCTGAGCTCATCAAAGAGCTGAAAGGCGATACAGCAAGCTTGCGCCAGTTCTATGAATTTGCTAAATCGATTAGTCCTTTTCCTGTCGATGAAGTCACGCTGAAGGATGGAACAAAGGGTTACTTCTCTCATGAGACCGTGTCTATCGGGATTAAAAAAGGTATGGCTGTTAAACAAAAATGTAAAACGCTTATTCACGAATTAGCTCACGGCTACTTACACCGCCTTGACGATCCAAGGCGCGAAACACTTTCACGGAGCGATCGTGAAATTGAAGCAGAAGGCACAGCTTTCGTTGTTCTATCCTACTTTGGATTTGATACAAGTGAATACAGTTTCCCTTATGTGGCTTCATGGAACGGTACAACAGCAATGGAATCCATCCAGCGTGCTGGTGATGTCATTCAAAAGACAGCAAAAAAGATTATCAATCAATTAAACGCAGTAATGAATGAGCGCTCGGAAGCTGCTTAAAGGCTTCTGAAGTGCCCTCCCCCAAAAATGGGGGAGGGTCCAAATAAGGTAAATCCCGCGTCGGGTTTTCGATTAGAAGGAGAGGAAAAACCTATGTTTCTAGATACTAAGCAAACCCTCATTAAAACGGCCATAGAACATTTTAATATCTTAAGATCGGATCTAAAAGAGATTATGAGCATGCATAGTCAAACGGTGCAAATGGATCGAGCCGTTATGCAATGGGATGATGAAGCCGTTTGTCTGAGCGGTGAACAAGTGGATCGGAATATTTTTTCAGAGTGTGTGACTGATGTCATCAGTTTAAAGTATGGGCTGAAGGTGGCCAATGAGATATGGGAAGAACACGTTGACAAATTATTTTATTTTCATTTGCGCATTGTTTTGTTCAGCGATACAGCATTAATGGATATTTCATATATCACCGTGCCTGCGCTCATACGAAATCGCGGATTAGCTGATCACTTTTTTAAATGGGCAGCTAGCCTGGCATTAGAACTGAATATTCCGCTGGAGGTCGAAATGGCGGATGTAAGCCCAGATTACAACGAATATGAAGGAGTCACCACGCACCTTTGTAAGAAATATAACTTAGTTCCTCGGATCGACTTATTTTCAGAATATGGGCTGTATACAGCTTAAAGGAGAGAGTATATGAAATTGACTAATAAACAAAGAAAAGCATTATCCGAACTTGCCGTAGCCTACGGCAACCTCTCAAGTGTTTGGCCTGACGAATGGGAGGGACCAGATAATTTTGGCGGTGCGCTTAATCAAGAAGGACTTTTACCTCGAATCTCACTGGATGAAGCCGAAGGGGTGCTATATTCCCTTCTAGATAAAATACAAACCCCGGGTCTTGTGAGCTGCCAGCCTTGCGGGGGTGAAGGGAAAAAGGACGGCGAGAAATGTGATATCTGCTCAGGCAGCGGTCTTGTATCTGAAGGGGAGCCTGGCAGCGAAACATGTATTGAATAGATCAAATTCAAGGATGGGGGGAATAAGGGTGGAAAATAGAAGAGATGCAGCAATGATTGAATTTCAAAAGAATAAAGAAGTAATCGTAATAGATAGAAAAGGAACTTGGTTGACGGGTTATATTTGGCGGAAAATGTATGACTATACGAAATTCGCTTTTAAAATCGAGCTAAATTTCATTCCCAATCCGGATCGCCTGCCAGCTGCTGATCCAGATGGATACAAAGCAGAAATCTTTATGCGAATGAACGAAGATAGGGATACATTAAAAAAACGGATAAAATCATACATCGGTTATACACCGGATAATGAAACCGTTTATTTTGTTTGGGACCGGTTGGAGCATTTCAAGAATGCGTATGCGGAAGAAGATGCATTCTATGCTGGCCAAGATCGAGCAGCAGCGCAGCTGCACTTGCAAGAGCTCATCAAAGTAGCCGTTGCACGATTCGTTGCCGGCGAGAAAATTGAAGATCATTCGCGCTGGAAGAATTCAAAACCTATTATGGAACACTACTTAACAGAACAAGAAATCGAAAGTGCTACTGAAGCACAAAAGGTTCTGAATGGTCATTCCTATATTGAGCCGTTAAGTGTATTAGGAAAGGTGGGGCATCTAGTAGCATTTAATAAAACGATTGATGATGAATGTATCAAGTTAAACCGCATGCAAGAATGGCAGGATTCGCAGCTGAGAAATCAATGGCACCGAGAGCTATTGGAATCGGATGTTGCGTTCCGCCGTTTGGTAGCGCTGGTGCTGCATGCAAAGAAAGAAATACGAGCATCTAGTCTTGATAAGGAAGTTGCTCAAGCGCTATTCGGATACTGTCGCTCCTTTGATGAATATCGAGATCGAGTGTATCCGCATTTCCAGGACCTTATGAAGATCTACCGCTTAGATTCCTACGATACACACAACCTTTGGATCCTTGGGAATGAGTACATCAAAGAAGGAGGCATGCTACCTCTTCCCCTTCAATCCGTACATACCCGAGAGGAAGGAAAGATTTATTATGGCGATTATGTTCATGATGGTTCGGTAGGTTATGAGGTGGAGTCTATTGCACTTAAATACGTTTACACCCGTTATGGGAAAATTTTAAAGCGTTCTGTTAGGCATTTTGAATACATCCCTTATATAGATAATCCGATTACGGTAGATGATTATCTGCAGAACGAACGAATTAAATTAAATAATTACCGTTCGATTCCCAATGCACATGAACGTTCAATGCAAGATGTTATACAAATCCTTTGGTCAAAGCGTGTGAAATACAAACGGCGGGAATGCTATTATAAGGAAATGGTTTCATCCGAACAGAACCTATTAAAAAAGAAAGCACTTCAATACTTCATGGATGGTCTACGGGTTATGGAATTACGTGATCAAATGGCTAACCTCAAAGCACTTCACAGTTTCTCTATTCAAGAAAGCTATAACCGAGCACAGCAAGAATTAGAACGCATCGAAAAGCGAATTCCATTCCTCATATGTTCTTGATTCAACCAGCTGCTAAAGCTAGCTTTCCCCCAGCTCGTCCAGTCGGAAACGCTAAGCGAACGGCCGGTTCTAAGGCGATCAAGTCATTCGCCTAAGAACCGGCAAGTTCCATTACCCTTTTAATCCTCCTTTGCGTACCGAAGCAAAATCTTTAAACCATCAAAGACGAACAACTAGTAGACAATCTAGGATGTAGTTGAGTATAGAACCCGAACATTAGGAGTGAAAATCAATAGAAAATGTTCGTAAAGCTCTTCATTGGTTTAAAGCATAGATGTGGATTTTATAAAGAATTTTTATAGAAAAAACACAGAAAAAATACAGATATTTAAACGTGAATCACCGAATAAGTCTGCTATACTATTAACATGAACAGAATTGGGCGCCGTGATTACGGCGCTCTTTTTTCATACTATTTGAATCTGGTCCTGATTATATCAGGGCCATTTTTGTATGCAAAAAGAGCAAAACGCTCAGCCGAAAAGGCTTTTTAAACCGAGAGGGTGGTTATGACAGCCATATCGACACTATAAGAGTAACAAGCTGCTAAGAGTACTAATCAGCTGCACACTGTGTTCATCAAATTGTAATCAAGCAGGCAATTTTGATATTTTTCTCCGCCTATGATAAAAAACTGTCCAAGCTTTATTGATATTTGTAAGTGAGAGGGGTTGTAAATTGCTCAGTTGTCGCACATAACTGTGAAGCGCATTATTTCACTCCAAGGGAGAAGCTTATTAGATAACAGAAAAGGTAGACTTACGCCGACCACAATGTGTGCGAAACATACCGTGCACATCGTTATAACCAAGGAAAGGAGGCATGGCTCATGATTGTATGTAAATGGAGGGATTTCAAAGCGTAGCAGCTATTAGAATCCGAATGTGTGACTAAATTCATTCGAAAGGAGGAACCCGCAATGATGAGCTTTCTTGGTACCGCGTATGTGCTAGTGAAGTTAATCGGTGCAACAGCTGGCACGATTTATGCCTGCGTGAAGTTGTACCGCATTAGAAAGCTCGGCAAAACGAAATAAACCGCTGCATAAGGGTTGCAGCCCTTAAGAGCGGTTTATTTAGCCGAGTATTCTGTTTTGAATCGAATCCCTGGTCGTAACCGCGATCGGGGATTCATTATACCTATTATTGCCTCTATAATAACATTCAACCGCAGCACCAGCAATTCGTAAAGATGAATGGATCTTACCCGGTCGTAGTAATCCACGAAGCCTAGCATTCCTGAAATAAAAAAAAGACAGCACAGAGGGCTGTCTTTCTTTGCGCTATGCTTCAAGAAAGACAACCTCTGCAGAGCTGATGCCTCCGCTACGCTGCAGCATCATAAGGCACCGGCGAATCGCACCTTTCGGCCACCATAGGCTGCTCCACTACTATCGTTTTCAACCGCTGTATCCGTACCCATAACGAATCCGACATCCTAGCCTGCCATTCAGAACCTTGTCCTGCTAGGGTGGCGTTTCTCATTCGAGAACACCATCCCTCCGGGCATACCCTTGCACGACAAGAACCTTCACAGCATTTCGGCTATGACGGCTACGTTATACGGATGTTCAGCTCTTTGAAAACGACATACGCTTTGCAGAACGCCAGCGGTGGCGGAGTGCTTCTTCACAGGCAAGACCTTTAGGATTTCCGCTCATTGCCGCTCAGGCTAGACCGGCAAACGATACCGGATGTTTAGGGAGGAACTGTGACTACTGTGTGTTGGGGGTATGAAAAATGTTGTGTCGGAGAAAGGTTGTTGACTATTTCTTGATGGAATTTTACTGAACGGGGGAGTGTTTATGGTTCAAATGACAATTCAAGATTGTGGGGTAGACATGCTTCAGCTTGATAGTGTGTTTACCGAATTATCCAAGCAGCTCGAGAAGCATAATACTGCGGAAAGCATTTCGCACCTTCAGTTTATGATTGCCATCGAGGAAAGAGCTCTAAAGCTTCAGAAAGGTATTCACCGTCAACGCTGTGAGGTTCGAATAGAAATGTATCAAAATCAGCTATTAAGAATTCAGAAAAAGGAGCTGCATGAGTATGAGTCAGCAAGCTGAAGAAATCGATTTGTTTTCCTTTGTATTTGAAAATGTTGTTACGGAGCAAATGCTCGAGAATGCGCTGAAGGATGTCGTAGCTGCTGCTAAAAAATCGGGTAATACGCATTCCTTCCATATTCATAGGCAACTGAGCAGGTCAACTGCTAACTTATTGCCAGATCTTCAGAGTCGGGGTTTTCTTGAGGTATGGAATCAAGGCAGAATGTGTGAGCTTAAGAATGAATACCGAGATTGGCATGATCCGGAAGAAGTTGCGGCTAATTACCGAGAGGATGCGCTCAAATCAATAGCAAATGGAATGAATGCTTATGATCTAATGTCTAATCGTAATACCATAGTTGGTCCCGGTATTGATGAGGCGGTTGAACTGGTCCGGATTGAATTATTCACAATGCTTGGGATTGATCATGCACGATCAAACAGTAAGGCGCTAGGTTATGCCATTGATTCACAGCGAAAGAAGAACAAGACAATGATTGCTGATATTCATGAGTCTACAAAGAGTCTATCGGATTGGAGATTGGTGAAAGACTATTTCGACACAGCTCGGTTCGAGGAAATTGCTTATGACGGAAAGTCCTGTTATGTCAAATTAAGCCCCACTACCTACAAGCTCATATGTTTAGCACAAACCAGTTCTATCAAGGATGTACAAATGCTCGTTCCCTATTTTGGGAGCTCATCATCGAGGCAGAAACAAAAGGGATGTAGAATCGTTCTTCTAGATGGAATGATTGAGGAAGAGCCAACAGAGGAGCCGCAAGCAGCATGACTAATTAAACATGCAGGATGCCCAATTAAAGGAAAAGGATGTGGTTAGTATGTTCAAAAATATAGTCAATAATTTAAAGTCGGAGATTGCAGCAGCTAGACTAAGAGAGCGCGAGGAGGAGGCGAAAGCAAAAGCAGTGCGGTTGGCCAGCATGCGCCGAAATTGGCGACAATTAGGATCCGATAAGCTTGTGGAGCAAATGGAATTGATTGTTCTAAAGCGGTTGAAAGCCTACCACACTGATTTCTATGAACTCGATATAGCAAGGTTGGTAAGGATCGGCGAGGTTCCATTTTGCTGGTTTGTTCGGAATCACGGTACGGATTTACTGCCAATGGAGGGTGAGGAGCAGACGATGCAGCAGGCGGAGGAGTGGCTGAATGCGCTACGTGTCCAGTTTGGCCAAGGCCAGAAGGTGGCAGACAATACCAAGCTTTATATTTGCTATCCAAAAGATAAACAGATAAAAGCTGTGAAATCATTTTCGGATGTATCTTTTAGAACGATCGTCTAAACGTCAGGATCTCTGGCGTTTTTTTGTTGCGGAAAAGCATGGTGGCCAACGCAAGTCTGCGTGCCTTTTTTTACTCGTCAAACCAATGAAAGGCCAAGTGATAAGGCAGGCCGTCTGCTTCAGCTGCGCTTCTGCAGTCTGGCCCAATGAATGACCGGTAGCCTTCGCAGTGCGATCGCAGCCGGCTGCTGCACTCATGTCGTTTCAAAGGCTGCATCCGCACTCATAACCTATCCGTCATCCTAGCCTGCCATCCCGAACCCGATCCTGCAAGGGTGGCTTTTCTCTTTCCGAGAACGCCATCCCTTCGGGCGAACCCTTGCACGATCTGAACCGGCATTGCAAATCGGGCTATGACGGCTACGTTATACGGATGTTCAGCCCTTTGATAACTCCATACGTTCTACAGCTAACCCGCAGCAGCGTTCTGCTAGTACTACCGGCAATACCTTAAAGATTTCCGCTCATCGCCGCTTAGGCTAGACCGGCAAACGATACCGGATTTTAGGGGTAAATATAAATTGATATCAGGAGATGGTTTTTATTTCGAAGTATCTCATTACGAATTATCGTCATCTTGTCAAAGATCGGGTTTACGAGTTTACCAATTCAGTAGGAGAGGTTTTTACATATCACTATCGGGGATTTCACTACTGCGAGGATTGGGATGAAGATGCGCTGATTTTTTGGGCGCCAGGAACGACGAATAAAGTGGATGAATGGTGCGCGAGCGAGATGGAGAGTGCGCTATTAATTGCCTATGGCGGAGAAAATTAAATAGGATTTGGAGCTGAATAATCATTAAGCGAAGTGGCGTCAAGTCAACGAATCATAGAGTCGAAACCCTGAGAAGGGTCGCTACCGGGTTAATCGCCGGAGCCTGATGACGACAGATTAAAGGAGAAATGAACGATGACTAATCATGAGAAAGTGAAACGTCCTTACATTATTGCACTTTGGGATGGTGATGAGCCTGAAGCTTTGGCAGTAGTGGCCTATGACATGAAGGAAGCGAAAAAAACGGCGATTCAGCAAATCAAAGATAATCGTTGCGAAGTTAAAGATGAAGAGCCGCGAGTCGATCACAGATTTTCTTTCGAGATTTCGTGTGCGGGAGATATGGACGGAAACGTCTATGATGTTGAATTGCGTCAGAAACTTTAAACGGTATGGCGTTCCAACAATCTAATAATGAGGAGATGTATAGCATGTTAATGACATACGGACAGATGAAAGTTACAAAATGGACCGAAGTAGGCGTAGAGGGCTTCGATCATGATGGTGTTGCATTTATGCAGCCAGCACTTAGGGATGCGAGAGGAGATGCTTATTTCTGCTTAAATGATGCAGAATGGTACGCGAAAGAGTTTTTAACCAAAAAAGAATATCCGGTTCAAACGATGTTGGATCTTTCCACTGGCCACGTTAAGAAAGATACTGTTCATTATTTACATGCACAGGCTAATACGCTAAACCCAAGTTTTATCGTCTACGAGAAAGGATATTACGGATTCTTCTTTCCAGTCATGCCGGAGGAGCGAACCGATCTTCCAGAGGACTTACAACAGCTGCTGAAGTATGCCAATGATCGAAATTGTTCCTGGTGCATGCTTGATGCAGATGGTAGTATCGTTAGCGATTTGCCGTTTGAGGATTGGGATTGATAAGTAAAATGGACAAAAGCAGCCTTATGGCTGTTTTTGCGCCGGGAAAAGGTAAACACCGTGATTTCATCCCGGTGTTTTTATTTATGCAACGAGGTAGCGAGCTGCTTCGCAGCTCCTTTTGATTTCTATATTAATTTTCTAACTTCATTTATGAATAAAAAAATATTGGAAAATTGCAAGCGTACGTTTTCAATGAAAATATCGGTTTAGAGAAAATAGAAGCCTGGAGGAAAGTAGATGATCATTGCCACATATACTGATATAGTAAAGCATTCACTAATCTTTCGAGGTTAAGGAAATGCTTTTTTTTCGTTAAAAACATTTTTCATTGACGCATATATGGCCATGGTCGTCCATATACTAGAAGTATAAAGGTAATGATAAGAATGGGGGAAATAGCGGCAAAATATATTTGTGTTTTACACTCTAAATCTGTTATGAAGCTACCAAATCCTACGTATAATAATAATGCGAACACCGTTAAAATTTAACAAGGTTAAAAGTATATATTAACGATCTTTTGTATATAATTTCGGGGAGGTGGTTCTATTGAATGTTTATGGAAAAATAAATAGAGAGGAGGTAAAACGATGAACGATTTATTCGATGCTTTCGTTGATTGGCTTGAAAGAAAAGCCGAGGATGTACATAAAACAACATCCTATGCAAGAGCTATTTATACATCTATACAGTTTGTTGACCTGGCTAAAAAAAAGAAAAAAGAAAAAGAAGAATCAACCAAAAAGGAAGACTCTTCTAGTGGAGAAAACAAGAACAATTTAAACTCTTAATTCCTACCTGCCTGGTAAGCGAAGGAATTAAAAATTAAGCTTTGGGCTCTTGACCGAATCTCACCTCGGTCGAGGGCCTTTTTACTATTATATTTGTCTTTTTAAAAAAACTCTATACTACGAGCCTATGCAAAGTTTGCCCAACTCATGACGGAGCAGAGCAAGTATCCTCATCCAAATCGTTAAGCCGTAGTCGGCCGGCTAAAATAGAACTCCTCGAATTTCGGGGATCGCAGTTTTCCATCTTTAGTGAAGCACTGAAACTTTATTTTGCAACTTATTACCGGTTCAAGAAAGCGCCAATCTTTATTTTCGCCGCGAACGAGCTGCTTGGCTATTTGATTAAATGCACGAATCACATCTGAGCTAGGTGGGAACTCCATCACACCTACATACGCATCATTGACCGTTAATCCCCAGCCAAATCCGCCCTTAAGCCTTACTGACGCTATCTGGCAAATCAAGTACTGATAAGCCTTTATCTTTACTACGTTTTTAGAGCGCTTATCTAAGAGCATGGGGGCATCCGGATTATATTGACAGATCCCCTCTAATCCAAGCTCCTTCGCATTTAAGAATAGAGCTTGGCCATCATCATATATTGGGGTTATAGAAAGGATCTCTGAAGGTTGTACTATCGTTGATAGGGCATCTCTGCGCTCCATAAAGCTCTTATCCAGCATTGACTTACCATCTAAATAAAGGATATCCCACAAGGGGAAATGAGCCCTTAGTGTTGTGGCTATTTGCTTTACAGCAGATTCTTTTTTTGTATTGAATCTGGCCATGGCATCGTCCCACCACAATTTAGGTGGTTGATCTTCAGGCTGCGTTAGATCAAATGCTATACATTCACCGTCAAGGATCGCTGTCTTCACGGGAAGAGTTATATTCATCAGTTCCGGAAACCGTGAAGTGATTTCCGTACCATGTCTTGTAAATGCTCTAACCTTACCATTGTCATAATGAATCAACGATCTAAAGCCATCCCATTTCAAGCTGGATTTCCAGTTATTCTTTATCTGGTTCGGCTGCAAAGGATGTAGCAGCATCGGTTTTAAAGGCTGGTTCAACATCATCGGGCATCACCCTCCATAATAAACATATCATGGTGCTTTGCCTAATTGTATATGGAATCATTGGCTAAGCTGAGAATTATGTACATGTTTCATTATGTCCAATCGTAGGATGCGTAAATCACAAGTTCTTATTCATGGATCAAGTCTAGCCAAGCATAGATTATGTTTTGGATCCCCCAGTAGACCACCCACTAAACGCTAAAGCGAACCGAGAAGAACACTCGGTTCCATTTGGCGTTTTTGCTTTGCTTCACGCCGCAACCGCGGGTACCCGGCAGCAAGGAAGCCAATCATGTCATGCTCTTAAGCTGCGCATTATTCGAAGGGCAATCGAAAGTTATGTTAATAGGAAAGGAGAGACGAACTACAAAATGGGACCGTGCACAGCGACAAGGTGAATCCAGCGCATCAATTGTTAAGCATTCAGAAACTTTTGTATAAGCCAAGCAGCAATGGAGAGCGCCACCAAGGATGAGTGCCGGTATGTTGACGAATCAGATGAAATAACGCACGACCAGGCATTATTCATGGTAGGCGTATTGACGAATGGGATTTCTAAAGGTTACTGGTTGTATATACAAATCGTGCAGTGTGAGCGTTCGCAAGGTAGTGCCTACACTACAGTGTGGAAAAGAAGACAGCATTATTCGGAGGACAATCGGAAGTTATTTTAAATAGGAAAGGAGAGATGAGCTACAATATGGGACCATGAACAGCGACGAGGTACATGTAGCAATGGGAAAGTGGTCAAAACAGGTGAAATAACGCACGAACAGGCACTATTCATAGTAGGAGGATTGACGAATCGCATTTCTACAGGTTAAAGGTTGTATATCCGATACGAATCGTACTGAAATGTGAGCGTTCGCAAGGTAGTGTCTACACTAGAAGGGAGGTGATGCAAGTTGAGGGTTTAATGAGTCGCTACGAAGGACAAGCCAACAAGAACAATAGAGAGGAGGACGAAGCAATGGATTTAGCTCAAGCAATGGACTGGTTAGTAGAAAATGCCAATGTTCTGCACCATTTCGCTAAAACAGTGAGCGTAATTGCTCCAAAGATGCTTAAAAGCGAAAGAAGTAAACCTAAAAAAAAGCGAGAAGAGACCCCAGCTACACAGCAAATGGTCACTTCTCGAAAAACTAAGCGAAACATGAAAAGAAAAAGCAAACAAAAAAATCGTCAAGCTTAATACTCGTCGTAAAAGTCGGTTCGCTCCGACTGTCACCGAAACCCTGCTGGTTGCACCCGGCGGGGTTTTCTTTAGTATAACCGTTTAATCTAACGAAATAAACGTGTTTGCTTGAATTCCCAGCTAATGAGGATCGCATAACTAAACTACGAGACAATCAATAACCACTCATAAAAAACCGTGATGGGTTTTTCACCCTAGCCTTCATTTCCGATTTGCTCCAATCAAGGCCTTCGAAGCAGGGCAGGCAGCATGCCTCCGCTTCTCTCTGGCATCCTTCCCAAAGAATAATGCACCGGTGAACTTCGCGCTTATCGACGCCGCAGGCTGCTGTGCTCCTGGATGTTTTCAACCGCTGCATCCGTACCCCTAACGCATCCGTCATCCTAGCCTGCCATTCAGAACCTTGTCCTGCTAGGGTGGCTTTTCTCATTCGAGAACGCCATCCCTTCGGGCATACCCTTGCACGACAAGAACCTGCATAGCAAATCGGGCTATGACGGCTACGTTATACGGATGTTCAGCTCTTTGAAAACCCCATACGCTTTGCAGATCGCCAGCGGCGGCGAGCTGCTTGTTTCACCGGCAAGACCTTTAAGATTTCCGCTCATCGCCGCTTGGGCTAGACTGGCAAACGATACCGGATATTAGGGGGCCTGAAGGGTCTTTTGTATCTATAGCATTTAAAATTTGACACTACTATATTGGAGGTTTTTTTAATGGCGAGTATGAAACAGGTTGTTCGGAAATATGCGAATCGAGTTATTAAGATGTTTGTGAAAAGTGGTCGAGTTTGGGACGGCGACGAGTGCTGGGAACAAAACATTGAAGGCTTGGAGGGAGTTAGCGAGATTTGTGATAGTTTCCACAAGGAAATGAAAGCTGCAACGGATTGGAAGAAAGATATGCCGGATCTTGTGGAACGCTCCAATATGGTCGAAGTCATCACAACTGAACATTTTTGTGAAAAAGGCTTATAGTGCCGGCAGCATGGGTTCGTCCGTTTTCTAGTAAGCCCATCCTGAAAGAATAGAGTTCTACCACCTATAAGAATTGAAGGCGGTTTTTATATGAAAAAAGCAATCGCTAAAAAGGTATTTGAGGCCATGATTTTCGTTTGGGATCTTGCTGATCGTGAACCAACTAATCGTCAATGTTGGGAGCAATTCTATGATATGAAATTTTCTGAGCTGGATGAAAAATTGAATGATGATGAGTTTACTGCTGTAGTAGCTGAGCTGGTTGCCGCAGCGTTCATAGTCGAGGTTGAAAGACCATTCGTGACATTGTACGCCCCGACGGAAAAAGGTATTGCTCGGCTAGAGGCAGTAGCCCAAGCAGCTTAAGAACGGATTTCGCCATTAATAGATTACTCGGCTCACTAAATAGATAACTGGAGGGAAAGTAGATGACGAAAAAGATAATTGTTAAACACGGTGATGAGGTCATTTTAAAAACAGAAGGCGAAGAGGTGGATGTTAAGAACTGGATTGGTGTTTTTAAAACAATCTCCGTTACTTGCTCTGACGAAGAGGTGCTAATCAGGGTAACGGACAACGATGAAGAGTATGATCGCAGTAAAATTTTAATCCCGACTCAGATAACCGCATGAGGCGTCAGGAAAAAAACGAAATTGAACTTCTCTATAGGCATGATTGATAGCCAGCAGATCGGATCTGAAGGCTATTTTTTATTGAAATGGAAGCCCCGCATAAAAACGGCGCGGGGCACCGATTGGACTTCGGCCTCTGGCCATTTCTGAAGAGAAAAATCGGAAAAGCAGGTCAGCATGCCTGCATTCCATTCCGTCATCCAGCCCCTAAAGAGTCCGGTGAACTTCGCAATGATCGGACGCCGCAGGCTGCTGTGCTTCTGGATGTTTTCAACCGCTGTATCCTTGTCCCTAACGCAATCCGTCATCCTAGCCTGCCATTCAGAACCTTGTCCTGCTAGAGTGGCTTTTCTCATTCGAGAACGCCATCCCTTCGGGCATACCCTTGCACGACAAGAACCTGCACAGCAAATCGGGCTATGACGGCTACGTTAGAAGGATATTCAGCTCTTTGAAAACACCATACGCTTTGCAGATCGCCAGCGGCGGCCAACTGTGTTTCACCAGCAAGACCTTAAGGATTTCCGCTCATCGCCGCTCGGGCTAGACCGGCAAACGATACCGGATATTAGGGGGAATTCGTGATATTACAACGATTATCTAGGAGGTAGATATATGCAAGTGACAATGGATTTTTTTGCAGGTGAGATGTCGATAGCATCCTTCAACACGCGAGGTTTGCGACCGGAAGAAATGACACTATCACAGTTTTTATCTGATCCAACGTGGATCGCTCAGCTGGATCCTCATGCAAAAGGCGAGTCAAAAGGGATGTTCGAGCTGATAGAGCCAGATGGGAAAAAATATAAAGGTGGATGGATAGGTAAGTTTCGCAGTCCAGAACTGGCCAAACGAGATTTTCATAAGAAGGCCATTTATTATTCCATTCACAGAGGCTCCACTTTATCCGAACGTGTCTTGGCTGATTACCCTAAAATGTTGACTGCTCAGCGTGGAATTTTCAATAAGATAAACGATATTCATTTGACGATCGGAACGCACCTCCGGATTAGGATCGGGAATGAAGATCGATATGTTCACTACATGGATATCCCCCTCTATAGCCGAGTAAGCATGAGGGAATTTGTTTGGAATCATCAGCTGGTTAAAGAAGGCGAATCGCGGTATGGGAATGTGCTCGAGCAGATGGCAATCGCACTAGAAGTAAAACTAAAAAATAGCGTAGTCCCTAATGATAACCGACCGCATTTCTTCTTTGGGAAATATGAAGGGGCTTTAAAATATGGTTCGGGTGACACTCGGGTTAGGTTTATGTTACCGCAAGAAATCGATCAAGATGGTTTTGTCATTAGGCATTCCATGCATGAGGGAGTGGTGCAGTATAACGCTGGTTCAACCATGCCAGCTGTCCGTTATGCAGATGAAGGTGCGGAGAAGACCCATACACTTTATCCTTCGCAGTTTATAGCTATTAAACAGGGGAATGCAGATTGGGACTCCGTTCAGCAATCACTATAAACATGGAGATTACTCGGGAAAGGGAGTGGAGATAACATGCAAATTAAAACGGAATTTACTGCGGTCTTTCCATTTGGGGGGCTAGGGGGTGGCGCGTTAGGCTTTCAGGATGCAATGGCAGAATGGGGCGGGTCAGTTGGTAGATGTAGAACGCTCTATTGCGCAGACTCTGACGCGGATGCGTGCGAAGATTTCCGGAATATAACCGGATCCCGCGCTGTGCAATTGGATTTCTTTACAAGGAGTATGTACCGGGATTTTCATGGATGTGAACCGCCAGAGGATTGGCGGGAGCTAACGGCTGCAGATATTTATGACTTAAGTGATGGAGAAACGCCGGATGTGAAATTCTCATCAGCTCCATGCAAGGGATTTAGTTTTTTACTTTCAAATAAAAATTCCAAGTCACAAAAATATCAGGCACTGAATCAGCTTGCATTAAGGGAAACCGAGCTCTACTTAGAAGCATTTGAAGATGATCCTATTCCATTCATGATAATGGAAAATGTACCTGGTATCCGAACGAGAGGCAAAGCTATCTTGAGCAAAATAAAAAACAAGCTTAAGAATGCCGGATATGCGCTGCGTGAAGAGATTTTCGACTGCGGAGTAGTCGGCGGACTCGGGGAGAAAAGAAAGAGATACATCTTAGTTGCTCGCTACATACCGAAAATGTCGGCTGAAGTATATCTGCCAGAACCAAAAAAGCTGAAGAGCATTGGAGATGTGATTGGTCCTTTGCCACTACCTAATGATCCATCCTGCGGACCGTTACATGTGTATCCCAAGCTCGCGTTTATCAGCTCGGTACGACTTGCCCTGATTGATGCTGGCAAGGATTGGCGTTGCCTCAATGAGAAGAACCATAATGACTATGCTCTACAGTATACACCGCGTGGATCCGGTGCTTATGGTGTCCAAGATTGGAATAAGCCAGGTCATACCGTGATTGGAAATGCAAAAATTACGGGAAGCAATGGAGCTGCAGCTGTAGCGGATCCGCGTCTTAAACTAAACCCGAACTGCAAAGCAAACTTGTACCGAATGCACCGTTTCGATGAAACGGCTCCAACGATCACCGGAGCAGCTGGCCCAAGTAACGGCGCACTATGTATTGCAGATCCCAGAGTCATGGATTATCTGCAGCAATTCGATGGCGTTTATCAAATCGTAAAACGGACGAACGAGCTCGTTCCACTCCTGGATTATACGTTAACTCCGGCGAGCCAAAAACGTGGTCAATATGTTGTTCTGTCAGAGGATGGAACTTGGCACCGTGCTGTAACAACGTACGAGATGGCAATGATTCAAGGTTTTAATCCCACGTTACCGGACGGTAGACCTTTTCAGTTAGTTGGCAATGACAAACGAGCGCAGCGCGAGAGAATTGGGAATGCAGTACCTCCGTTATCAGCAAAAGCGTGGGCAGAGGTTATCATGGTCGCATTAATGGCCAGTAGCGTAAACGCTTGGACGATGGGCACCACCGGATTATGGGTGAATCCATTTTCTAAGAATGAAGAGCTGCAGCTGGTGCATTAAGAAATAGAACGAACTTAAAGAGGGGAGTGATTAGCTTGTTAAATAACAATACTTGCAGGAGGAACTATCACTCTCCTAAAAATAAAATCAAGGAGGACTCTGCATGATGTATGAAATTGATGCAAGATCTACTTTACGTTCTTTCATTCGGAAAATAGAAAAAAAGAAGCAGTTTGTTACCGCAAACGGAAAGGCAAACTTGTATGTAGGTAAGACCCATTTATCTATTTACCTGCGGACCATGACCAGTAAGAGATCGATGTCTTTAAAGTTGAGCGTCATAAGAGCGGCCATTCAGCTAACCTATTACACAAGAACCGTAACACGGCTTGATCTGGAGCAATTCACGAAGGGAGCCAATAGCGCACTACTTGGAATCATCATTGAAATTTTCGGTGACAAAGGCAAGATTTCAAAAACGGCAAAAGGCATGCTGCGTCTTACGCTTCGCGGTATTAGATACTTCTTTGCTGGAACAGACCGGATAAAACGAGATTTAGAGATAGCTGCAGCTAATGGAGCGAGGTTCGTTTTAATGAGTTATATTCATATTCGTAATCGAAAGGCATGGAAAAAACATGTGGAAAGGTTAGGTCTTAAAGTGCTTCTCGATAGTGGCTAGTGGCGCATTTACGGAATGGCAAGCCAATAAGAAAGGGAAAAATATAGAACCAATAGAACTGCAAGCATATATACAATTTATTATAGAGCACCAGGATGTCATTTATGGGTTCATGAATTTGGATGTAGTGAATGATGCTGCAGCAAGTAAGAGAAACGCAAACATCATGAAGAAGGCCGGATTGAACCCTATAGAAATTTGGCATATTGGAAGCAGCCTTCGAGAGTTGGAAAGTTTGATTAAAGAAGATCATACACTCATTGCGATCGGGGGAAGCGTAGGGGTTTCTGAAAAGAAGAGAAAGCACGTATTCCGAAGAATATTTAAGTTGTATCCTGAGCAGAATTTTCATTTTCTTGGAGGAAGCAGCATGCTCTTAAATTGTTTCCCCTGGTTCTCCGCTGACTCAACAGGCTGGAGTGTTGGGAGAATGTACGGATCCATCATTGATGAAAAGGGGCAGCGTAAGGCTCCTGCAGGTATGGAAGGGCTAGATGCATTGGCCTATAACTGCAGATATTTCACAAGCCTTGAATTAATGGCATCATAATCATTATGGGAACGGAGAAACTACTACAAAGCGGCTTACGGAAGGGAACTTGTTAAACGCGAGCACTTCCGTAGCCGGCTGCAGCAAGCAACACTTGAAGGAATCAATAACAACACATGTGGTTGTAATGTGAAAACTCGATCTCATTTCCGTGTGTGTCGATTCTAAAAAATAACAATGTCTCTTCTGACTTTTTATCCAAAATTTCCGATCTTAATGTATCCTGAGTTTTAATTATAAAATTGTTTTCATGTCCTGCATCACAAGCAAGCTGGAATCTCTCATAATACACATCTGCTTTTTCATGAAAATGAGCTAATCTTTTCGCACATACTTCGCAAATTACGATAAAATTATGATTAACATCAGACTCCATACAAGCGCTCATCTCAACACTCCATTTCATGATGGTCTTCTCAAATAGTATACAATAAAAGAAAGTACATGGGAGTAAGGCTTGAATAAAGTGGCCCGATGTTAAAACATATAACCAAATGAATATGATCAGGAGTGATTCGTGTGAATTTAATAGATTCCTATTGTGAAGTTTGTAACCAGAAGGGTTATATTGTACCCGAAGGAGCGTTCATAAAACACTATGTTAAAACGCATCAAATCTTTAGTCTTTATTGCCTTGAACAACTCGAGCAGGGAAAAAACATCATACATAACACTAATGGTTGTACAATTTGTAATCCTAATATGAAGGAACCAGGATTCTTCGCTAAGCTTTTCAAAAATAAGTGAATAAATAATAGGTAATGACGCATATAAGCGTCTTTTTTTGTTTTATAGATACAAATATTTTAAGTAGATCCACGCTAAAAGATAGCGCTGCAGGAGTTCGGGACAGTATGCTGCCTGCAGTCGAATTTTATATATAAGCCCCTGGGGAAAGGTAACGAGATTTATTCAAATCTCCTCTTGAACGATATGGTTTTAAACCTCACGCTCCGACCTTACCACTCCGCGCCTATGGCAATGCAAGGCCGAGCCCCTAGCGGGGTGGACGAAGACCATTCCACGGCGGGAGCAGAGAGCGGACTAGTCGCCCGTCTCACATCCCTTGTTCCATTCGTCCAGCCTTGCATTGCCGGCGCTTCATGGTGCGGACTGCGCGTGAGGTTGAAGAAACAAGGAGATGATTCAAATGAAGCAAGGGCAAATCGTATATTCATTCTTCATTGTAGATCAAGGTCTACTTTATTTGGAGAGCTTATTCATGACGGAAGATCGAAGCGAGGCTGAGCGTTACGCCAGAACGTTTACAGCCGAATATTTGGTCACCCATGGTTACGACGGTGGAGGGATTGAAAAAGAAACAGATGACGGTTACGCCATCATTGTTAAGTCTCGTTATGGTGTCGCTGCATGCGTCTATCAAGAACTCATTTGGAACTATCGTATGAACGGTGAAGAACCTATAAATTGGGAGGAAGGCAAAAATGCGTATTAAATCGAAAGATATCAAACAAATTCTAAATATGAGGAGCAATGAAAATGAAGACAAATAAGATCCCCTTTTATCTCTTATTAGAACAGTTGGTTAGCCATTTAAATAACCTTGATCCAGACAGGGATCTTCTATACTTTGAAACATTCAATACGAAAGTAGAAGGCAAGCAGTTCACTTATGATGATAAGCAGTATCAGGTCATAGATTTCACTTTCGATAATAATGAAATTCCTCTTTTGGATATTCTTCGGAGCGATATAGCCACGCTCTCTCTCGAGTCCCTAGAGTGGGATGAACAGATTAAGCGATGCGAGGATGAACAAGGGTATTACACCTTAGATGAACGTCCTTACATGGATCTACAGTCTCCCTTCTTAGACCATAACAAATGGTGTTTCGCTCCAGGAGGTCGTTATTCGTGGAATATACCTGGCATCGAAAATGGCACATTAATTGGTTTTTACTGGCTTCCGATTACTGCAATCATGAGGGAGCTTAAATAATGATAAAAACGTAATAGCCGGCAGATCAAATCTGTGGGCTATTTTTTATAGCAATGGAAGTCTCGTCCGCGTGGACGTGACCCCTTATTACATTTTGGCCAGTGGCGACCGCTGCCTGAAAAATCACCAGCCAATTGCTCGTCACTGACCGGACGATGTATATCCTCGATGTAAACCACTACAAAAAAAGGCATGTACTTAGCTGTAGCCTTTATTTCCGCTTTGCTCCAATAAAGACCGCCGTAGTAATGCAGGCAGGATGCCTGCCGCTACACTCTGGCACCCTTCCTTAAAGATTAAAGCACCGGTGAACTTCGCAATGATCGGACGCCGCAGGCTGCTGAGCTGCTGGATGTTTTCAACCGCTATCCTTACCCCTAACGCATCCGTCATCCTAGCCTGCCATTTAGAACCTTGTCCTGCTAGGGTGGCTTTTCTCATTCGAGAACGCCATCCCTCCGGGCATACCCTTGCACGACAAGAACCTTCATAGCAAATCGGGCTATGACGGCTACGTTAGAAGGATATTCAGCTCTTTGAAAACCCCATACGCTTTGCAGATCGCCAGCGGCGGCCAACTGCTTGTTTCACCAGAAAGGCCTTTAAGATTTCCGCTCATCGCCGCTCGGGCTAGGCCGGCAAACGATACCGGATATTAGGGTAGAACTAAAAATTTATCAAAAGGAATGATTAGGATGAAAAAGATCGACGGAGTGGTTGTTATTACGAAGAGTAAGGCTGTCATGTAAGAATCTCATACGATTTGATATCGATAGAAGGAATTTTTTCCGCCACGTAAAGGACTTTTGCGAACTTTATACGGGTAAGTGCATTTGAAACAAGCAAAAAAACATTCAAAGGAAGTAGGAAATTATAATGACTAAACAATATATTCTAAATCGCGAAACTTCTAAAATTGAATTGCAGTTCTCTAAAGAAGAGTTTAAAGCGCTAACCACTGATGAGAAAAAATCAATAAAAAGTGCATATCTCTTCTCTGGTTCACGTTCAGCGTGGGTGTCCCGTTCAACCAATAATCATTATTCAGCTATCCGTGTAGCTAAACAACTAGGCTTTACGGATGGCGGTAAAACTGGAGAGCGCTTGTCCTATGCTGAGGAAGTAGAAAGACAAGTGGGAAAAGCAGAAGCAAGTATTGAGCGCTTCGAGAAGTATGCGGACAATGCAGTGACAAGAGCAAAAAACCTGCAATCCGGCTTAAACAGTATGCGCGGTGATAATTCATTTTTTACGCAACCGATTATTGCAGGACATGCAGGAAGTCAACGGTTTGCACGTCATAGAGAAAAAATGTATGACCGTTACCATAAAGGATTTGAAGAGTACCGTAAGAGTGAATATTTCCGTGATAAAGCTGAAACAGCAGAACAAACAGCAAGTATGAGTAAATTTAAGAATAGATCATATTTAAGTAACAGAATTGAAGAATGTAATAAAAATATCCGTGAATACGAGCGTCGAATGGTTCGAGCAGAAGAGACTCAAAACGAAGCATACATGGAAACGCTATTAGAAAAAATGGAATATGAAGTAGATAAACTTGCATTTCTCCATAATAAAATGGACGAGATCGGCGGCGTTCAATTTAATAAGGATAATCTAAAAGCTGGTTATCTCGTTAAAATTCGCGGTAGATGGGATACAGTAGTTAAAGCGAATCCAAAGACTGTGGAGGTTAAACCCGATGTTGTTCCATACACTCTAAAGTACGCTTATGCTGAAATTAAGGAAATGAAAATTCCAGAGGGATGGATGGAAAAGAAAAAGGAAGCAGTTAATCCTTTTGAGGTAGATGATATTGTAATTCGTACAGCTATTAATAGTAATAAAATTATTAAAGCTTTCCAAGTTGTTAAAAAAACGGACAAAAGCGTGACAATCAAACCAATATTGATAGAAAACAACATCCCTCAGATTAATAAATTTAAAATAGGATTACAAGAGAGGCGTACAGTTAAACAAGATAGAAATAACAATTTTGTAGTAAATCATGATGATTGGTATCTATACAAATATAACAGCGCAGTTTAACAGTCATCCATGGAAGGGAATCGGCATGAGCATCATACAAGCAGATCTCAAAAGGAAAAGGGATACAAACGAAGGGAGGAAAGATATGAAGGTGTATCACTTGCACTTTCATATCATATACGATATGATAAATACAGTAATTGAGTTTATGAATGACCCTAAAACGGGTAAAAAGCAGGTTCTTGATCTGATACGGGAACTTGGATTGAAGGGGCAGCAGGACGCTGATATTTTACAGTTGTACATGCTTATCATTCGCGGATTACAGTTTTTAGAGCGGTTCGGCTTACAGGAGGCTTTTAAAACCTATTTTAAGACACATCGGGAAGATGGACTTCCTTATACCATCATGCTGGTAAAAGAATTACGCAATCATGTACCATTGATTGAATTCCGTGTTAACTGGAAGGGGATAGGGGCATTCAGGGCTGTATTCTTTGAACAGCAATGGGATGAGCAGCAAATTCTATTTTTCGTTAAAGCAGTTGTGAAGGACAGGACATTTGATTCTGAATTTGAGCGTGTTGTTCAGGAAACTGAAAACATGTATACCGATTTTTTGACTCATCCAGAGAAATACCAACTTAACTTAGTGGGAGATGGTCAAATTGACTAAACGACTTGGTGATGATTTTAAAGCGCTACAGCAGGAAGCAATGGCGATTCCAGAAGTACGGGAATACCTCCAGAGCTTCTCGGTAATCATTGGAGATATTGTCTATGCACGGCGTATGCAGCTCAATTTATCGCAAAAGGAGCTCGCTGAAAAAGCGGATACGATTCAAGCCCGTATTTCGATGATTGAAAAAGCGAGTGGAAATGTGAGCCAAGATGTTTTGGATCGCGTTTTCCGAGTATTGCAGCTACAAGATATTCATGTTTCGTTTAATGAAGAAGCAGCAACGCTGGCCTACTAGGTTGGCGTTTTTTTTGGCCAAATCGCGCCCGGTCTACATTCTGCTGCTCCTCAGCACAACGTAGGCCGGGCGCGTCCGTTCCGGCCGCGAGCGGTAGCTAAACGCTGTCGCGTTTAGCTGGTTTGTATAAGGTCCAATTATAAAATGAGAGTGTCACTCCTATTACGACGATTGTGGCAACCTCCTTCATTGGGTTGCCTTCATTTTCTCATGAATGGTTTGGACGTTGAAGGTGGGCTGGATTTGACGCTTACGGCTTAACGTTATTGTTGTAAATTCTATTGTTGCATAAGTTTTCCAAAATGCTTTAGTATAGTAGTAGAAAGAAAATATTACTAGGGGGCTATTTTGTGAAGAGAAGTTTAGCTATCATCGTCTCATGTATTTTGATTTTATCCTTGTTTATGCCTACGTTAGCATTAGCGCATTCAGGCCGTACCGATAGTAGCGGAGGACATAATTGTTCCGCAAAATCACAAGCAAAGGGTTTGTGTACTGGTTATCATTATCATAACGGGGGATCAAGTAGCTCAGGATCTAGTTCATCAAGCACATCTATCAAAATAACTAAAGAAAAAATTATAAGTAATGTATATCCTTCAGCCCCGCATTGTAAAAGGGTTAAAGATGTTTACAAGTCGAGTGATACATACTCCAATTATTATGAAAGAGTTTGGGATTGTAATTATTACACTGAAAATGGTTCAGTATATACATACTTAAATTTAAGTTTATACGTAAATAACAATTACCAATCACTTAATACTCAATTAATCAGCATAAAAAATACAACCTATATCTCTGTTAGAGATTTTTCACAAGCATCTGGTTATAGTATTGAGTTTGATAAAGCAAGAGATATTAACCTTAAAAAAAATAAAACTAATATAAAGATACTTAAGGTTAATAATAAGATTCTCTTTAATGGCAAATTTACTGGTGTTAAAGCTGTTAAAGCTAATGGATATTACTACATTCCATTACGTTCTGCTTTAAATTGGACTAATGGAAAAATAAATTCCATCGATAATTTTAATTTGTATGTTTCGATAAAATAAGTTAAAAACCCGCCGTTCTTTGTGAAATACACTCCTTCAAGTAAACATTAGAAAAACCCATCTGGGAAACTGATGATGCTTTAGGGAGTGTATTTTTTATGAAGAAGAAATAAAATTTCGTTAAATAACCGTGTTTGCTGTGACTTGCGGGTGCGCATGCCGTTGGCTTAGGGCAAGTCCGTCTAGCAGCCAGCGAAGTTCGCGGGAAGAGACGGTGACGGCACCTTCGCGTCCCTTTGGCCACTCAAACGTACCG
>NZ_JBXCIW010000017.1:0-110802 GCF_056786335.1 Paenibacillus sp. Y280 | reverse complement strand
CTTCACCATAAAGGTGCTCCTCTCTTTTGGGTGATGTGTTCTAGACAAACACCATTCTACCAAAGATCAGGGCACTTTTTTACGTTTTTATAAGATTTCACTTTCGAAATTCAGGTTCAAGTTTGTGTTCACCAAAATCATTGCACTGAATTTCCCATTTTTGAAGTACGTTCTCATCAGCCTGATATGTAAGTTCAAGAGTGAGTATTATGCTATTTCCAACAACTACAAAGCTTACTAAGCTTAAATAAACATCATCTTCAAATACTCCATTATCTATGGCATCTATCATGTTTTGAAGCATATTAAAGCCCCCTTTACTCCAATAAAAACATATCTTTCATTGTTTTGTTATCAGAGGTGGATTTAACGCAAATCCCACTTTTATTATTATACCATATGTTGGAATTTATATAATGTCGTATCGCTCCAAATTTCACTCATAGTCGAGCGGTGGAAGTGCTATACCCCTATCACTATTCAAACAACTTTATTTTGATGTAAACCACCCCCCGCCTATAACTAAAATAATAACATCAGAACTCCTAGACAACCTTCTAAGGCATGTTTGAATCCCACCCAAAGGCATTTAACGCACTCCTATCAAAACCGTTTAGAAGCCCACGCAGCCGTTTTCCTACTAATATTAAACTTGTCAAAAAGTATAATAAGAATTAGTTTGTCACGAACATTGGAATATGTTTCTTCTTTCAGGTCATTGATTATCCGTGACACTTCATCATCATTGAAAGTGATCATGACTTTTTTCTCTTCCTTGAGATTTCTAATCCTTCGCATGGGGTTTTCCTGTTCATCAATAAACTCTTCACTAACCAAATACTGAAAAAACACTTTCAACGTGGCGATATTGTTATTTAACGTTGTGTTTACTTCACTACCCTCACGCTGTCGCTCCTGAATATACTTCTTGATATGAAGCTGTGTCACTTCCTCAGTCTAGGTAACCCCCAACACATTAACCGTAAACTTTTCCCACCTGTACAACCGAAACAAGCAAAGATCAACATACTTCTTTTCCCTGCCCAATATTTCTTGGTTTAGTTTGAAATCCTCAATAAGTTTTTTAATTTTGGTCATAAAAAAACTCCCTTCTATTCGCTAAACAACGCAAATAAAAGAGAGTAATTTTTGCACTCTATTGTCGAAGGTGAGAGTGGAATTTCAATGGCAAGACCGTTGCAAACCCTTATGTATCAAGGCTTACAGACGTTTTGATGACATTGATCTACCCCAATCATTCCCACTCGATTGTAGCAGGCGGTTTCGACGTAACGTCATAGACGATACGGTTAACGTTGTCTACTTCGTTTACGATACGCACCGAGATTTTCTCTAGCACGTCCCAAGGGATACGCGCCCAGTCTGCTGTCATGCCATCGATTGAAGTAACCGCGCGGATACCAACCGTATACGAGTACGTACGAGCATCGCCCATAACGCCTACGCTCTTCATGTTCGGAAGCGCAGTGAAGTATTGCCAAATTTCACGATCAAGTCCTGCTTTCGCAATTTCATCGCGTAGAATCGCATCGGATTCGCGGACAATCAAAAGCTTGTCCTCCGTTACTTCGCCTAGGACGCGAATGGCAAGACCCGGGCCTGGGAATGGCTGACGCCATACGATTGCTTCCGGAAGTCCGCATTCTTCGCCGACTTTACGAACCTCATCCTTGAACAGCGCTTTAAGAGGCTCAATAAGCTTAAACTTAATATCCTCTGGCAAGCCGCCAACGTTGTGGTGAGATTTGATCGTTTGCGCCGTAGCCGTACCGCTCTCAACGATATCCGTGTAAAGCGTGCCTTGCGCCAAAAATTCAAAGTCATCCAATTTATCCGACTCTTCCTGGAATACGTAAATAAACTCGTTGCCGATAATTTTACGTTTTTGCTCAGGATCTTCTACACCCTTCAGCTTGCCAAGGAAACGCTCCTGCGCATCGATTTTAAGAACCTTCATATCGAATTTGCCTACAAATGTTTCCATAACGCCTTCGGCTTCACCCTTACGAAGCATACCATGGTCGATAAACATACAAGTAAGCTGGTCGCCGATCGCTTTGTGAAGAAGAATCGCTACAACGGAAGAATCTACGCCGCCAGAAAGCGCGCAAAGCACCTTTTTGTCGCCAACCTCGTTGCGGATATCGCGAATAGCATCTTCAATGAATGATTCCATCGTCCAAGTGCCGTCGCAATCACAAATGTTGTAAAGGAAATTACGGATCATCTCATTGCCGAATTCGGAGTGACGAACCTCCGGATGGAATTGAACTGCATAGAACTCGCGGTCTGGATGGCTCATTGCCGCAACAGGAGCATGCTCCGTGCTTGCATCAACCTGGAAGCCTGCAGGAAGCTCAACGACATGGTCTCCGTGGCTCATCCAAACGGATTGAACCTTATCTAGACCAAATCCGATGCGGGAGCCTTCTATAAATTCTACCTCGGCTTTGCCGTACTCGCGTTTGCCCGCGCGCTCAACTTTACCGCTGAGCTGGTGCGACATTAGCTGCATACCGTAGCAAATACCGAAAATCGGAATGTTCAAATCATAAATAGCCGGATCTACCATTGGTGAATTTTCTTCATAAACGCTTGCCGGTCCTCCCGAGAACACAATGCCTTTCGGCTGCAATTCGCGGATCCGTTCTACCGACGTGTTGTAAGGCAGCAGCTCGCTGTATACGCCCAAATCGCGAATACGGCGTGCTATCAGTTGGTTGTATTGTCCTCCAAAATCAAGAACAACGATGATTTCATTTTGCTTAGTCATTACCGAGCCTCCCTCAAATTATGTAGTAATTATATATAAGGCTGTTTAAGCGAGTCAAGGCGATCAGCGTGACAATTCATAGAAGATACAACAACGGACAGCCTGCAAGGCGGTAAAATCGTATGCTCAGCGTCGTTTTGACCAAATATAGATGCGCTTCACGCGATGAAGACTTGCAAAAGCGCCTCAGTAGGCTGGGCAACGTTAAATTTTTATGTAGTTCGGTTATGTGCGCTTTCATGAGAGTTGTATATGTAGCAAGTTTAGTTCTGCAAGAGTTGAGTTGGTGATGTGCAGCCAGATTTGTGCAGCAAGAGTTGAGTTGGTGATCTGTAGCCAAACTAGTATCTCGAGAGCAGGGTTGGTGATGTTCAGCCAGATTTGTATCGCGAGAGCTGAGTTGAAGCTAGTATGAAAAGCAGATTAACATAGTATGAGCTGAGTTGGTGATGTGTAGCCAGATTTGTATAGCAAGAACAGGGTTGGAGCTAGTTTGTAAATGCAGATTAGCATAGTATGAGCTGAGTTGGTGATGTGTAGCCAGATTGGTATAGCAAGAACAGGGTTGGAGCTAGTTTGTAAATGCAGATTAGCATATTATGAGCTGAGTTAGTGATGTGTAGCCAGATTGGTATAGCAAGAACAGGGTTGGAGCTAGTTTGTAAATGCAGATTAGCATATTATGAGCTGAGTTAGTGATGTGTAGCCAGATGTATCGCGAGAGCTGAGTTGGTGATGTGTAGCCTGATTTGTTTAGAAAAAGCTGAATTGGAGCTTCTTTTTCTATCTTCAAGATTAATTAACAACCAGGAAAATTGAATTAACAGGAAAAAATACCTCTAATTTTCCGAATTTAGGGGTAAATTCCTGTTTAACTGGAATTCCTCCCGTTAATTTAGCAATTCATGCATCAAACGACGAGAATTCGAGAAATTAACGGGAGAAAATCCTGTTATTGCTGTCAAACTGCTTACTGAGAGAATATTAGCAGGAGCTTTTCCAGCTAAATCGAGTAACGCAGCTCTTTTGCTGACATCCTATTTTAGCGAGTCCGATGCTGTATATTTTACGATACGCTACTGTCGAATATGGAATAGATCGTTTCGTTGCGTCGTAGGACAGAAGCTCATTATTGTTAGGGAAGATCTATATAGTGAAAACACATTTAATCTTCCCGATCGGCTATATGTCTAATCGTTATTATGAGCTTTGACATCGAAGATCCGCTTCTTCCGCTCCTTTTTCTGCTTCGCGGCAGGGCCCTTCGATTTGTGAGCGGGCTGTTTGTCCAGCACGCGCAAAACGGTTCGCAGGGCGGCTGGCATCGGCGCTCCCGGCCACGGTCCTGGCGCTGCGAAGTGCGCCTCCTCGATCCAGCTCGTAAGCTGGCGAAGCGCGTCCTGCTGCTCCGCCGCGAGCGCCGGTTCAGCGGCGATCGCGTATTCACGCGCGGTCTGTCCCTGCGCGTGCTCGCCGAAGCGGCGATGCAGCAGCGGCGCCAGTTCAGCGGCGACGCCAATAAAGCTGTCGCGCAGCCGCTCGTCTGTCGCTCGCTGCGCGGGAGATTGGCCGCGCCCGCGTGCTTTGCCGCGGCGCGACAGAGCTTGATCCGTCACAGGTTCTTGTGACGGATAGGGCGCGGCTGCGCCGGCGAGCTTCGCGATGCCGGCGTAGGCCGCGCCATAGCGGCGCAGCGCCAGCGCCAGGCGAAGCCGCTGGTGCTGCGCCGCAGCAATGGCCGCGGCTGCGAGCGCTAGCGCCGCCGCGCCTGCGGCAGCTACAGCGGCGGGCGATGCCGCCGCTGCGCCCTTGGCGGCGCGTTGCGCCGCCTGCGCGAGGGCGTCTGCCCCTCGCGCCACGGCAGAGGCGGCTTGCTCTGCCGCCGCCTCCACCCATGCTAAGCTCGCCCCGCTAAGACCCAAGGCTTCGCTCTCAACGCCGCTCGCCATCGCTGCTCCCATCGTGGGAGCAGCGAGCGCGCCGCCCGCAGAACTGGCGGACGCGACATTCACTACGCCGTTAAATCCCGGCGTCGGATCAAAGGGCACCCAGCCTGCGCCTGGGAAATACACCTCGACCCATGCATGGGCGTCAGAGCCCTTTACCTCATAGTTCACCAGTTGTTGACTATCCGAGTCATTATTTTTCCCCGTGGAGCTTACCACGCCAAGCGCACCACTGCCCAAGCCCGCTTCATTCGACGTCACCATGCCCAGCGCATTCTCACTCGCGCTTGCTCCTGCAGTGTTTTCCCCATCCAGCATGCTGCTGCCTGAGCTTGTGCTAACAGGAGTGCCGGAAGTAAAGCCCTTCACCCACCTAGCGGGGATGCCCTGCGAGCGAAGCAGCACGACCATCGCCGTAGAGAAATGCACGCAGTAGCCCTCGCGCTGCTCAAAAAGAAAATGATCAACAAAATCGCTGCCCTCCGGCGGCGTTGTACTGCCTTGTAATGTATAGGTATAGCTCCCCTTCAGAAAATCCTCTATCGCTTTTACCTGGTCATAACGACCCGTAACCCCGCCGCCTGCTACCTCTGCGGCTAACGCGGTTACTCGGCTTGGAAGCGATGAGGGCAGCTGCAAATAAGGCTCAAGCTCAGCTTCCGATAAGCTGGAAGCCTCCGAAGCTATACTCCCTTCGCCTAAAACCACTTCTCCGTCCGAACGGCTTAATGCGCGCAGTTGCTCCTCATCTGTGATCGACAGCACGCTCTCTACCGTATATCGCTCTATCTTCGCCGTATCCGATTGCGGGTATAAAGAGCTCTTCCTTTCATTGTATACATAGCTTCCAAGTTTACGGCGAGGATCGGCAGCAACAAGCTCGTTTACGTGACCGAACAAGCCGGATGTAAAGAGAGGCATCCCTGTTGTCGGCTTAGTCCAAACGACTGTTTGCTGAATGACCGGGCCGAGCTTATTGCTTCCTGCATCCTTCGCTGCCTGAGCCAACGCCGCAACATCTGAGCCGCGAATCGGCAGCAGCACGGGATTGCTAACCGTATTTTGCCAGCCGCGCCCGTCATATAAAATCTTCGATTCTCCGCGCCAATAAGCTTTGACAGAAGAGCTTCCCATAAATATTACGCTATCGTCCTTCCTTACAGGTGCCCCCAGCTCACTATCGTCAAATCCATAGCCTGTAAATGCTCCGCCAAACTGATCGAAGCCGGTTTGACCCAAAACCGTAACCGAACCCTTCTGCTGACCTAGTGATTGAACAGCTTGCTCAATTCGATCGTTGAAGATGTTCGTCCAGCTTGCAGGAGGCATAGAGGCTTCACGGCCGCTTGCAAACAGCAAGCCGCAGCCCAGTATAATCAGTACGACAAATACCGATCCGGTCAACCAGCGCATATCAAGACCCTTTAGCTTGCCGATGCCACTGTCAATAATTCGTTGAACACGTGGAACGGAGACAATCGCGCCAAGCAGAAGCCCTTCTGCAACGGTACGCATCAAGCCGCCCATCACTTCATGGCCGAGCCATACATGAAGCGTTATTAAATAAACGAGAGTGATGCAGGCGATACCAAGCGCTGTCTGACGCATCCAGAGCAGCGCCTGCAAGGCCGGAACAAGCATCGCCCAGCCGATAAACAGCAGCAGCGTTCGAAGCTCTCCAGACATAGCCCATAGCCCATTTTCCACTAGCAGCATAATATGATCCTTTAACAGCACCGGAAAACCGAGAAGCCATTGCAGGCTGCTCTGATCAGCACCCTTATAAAGCCACATGAGACTTAGCACGCACAATATGACATTCATCGAAAGGGTAACCGCAAGCGGCATTCGAAACAATCCCGCCAGCATGACGACACCGATCACAAGCAGCAGCGGCCCTGGGTTATATATATTCGACCATGTGCCAGCATTCATCCATGGCAGCAGCCATTCCGATAGCAAGCCGAAAAGAAGCAGGCTTGTGATCAAGCGATAGCCGAACGACTCCTCCTCCGCTTCTCGGCGCGTTAGCTTACCGCCATCCTGCAGTCCTTTTCCCGCTCGGTCTGCAATAAAGCTTTTATGCAAGCTCATGGACAGCCCCTCCTTCCTCTGCCTCGGCATAAGGAAGCTCGTCCATGCCCGCAGGAACATGCAGCCACGTCACTTTGACGCCGCCGCATTCCAGCCACTTCTGCTGCTCTCGCATAGCGAAGGAAGGCACGCTCGCTCGCGTAACGATAAATAGCTCCAGCCTGCAGCCTTGCTCCGCAGCATACCCGGCCAGCTCGCCCCAGCTCCGACCGCCTCTCCAATCGGCGGTGAATACGAGTATCGTGCCGCCTCGATGAAGCAGATTCGATCCTTTGACAAAGCTTCCTGCCAGCGAGCCCTTTCCATCCGCACGAAGCAAAGCCATAGCATGCAGCATATTTGTCAAGCCAGTCTGCGATTCTCCGTCCGAAGAGGAATGCAAAGCTGCCTGACCCTGTCCAAGGAGCAGCGTAATGGCACTTCCGAAAGAAGCAGCTTGTGAAATGGCAAGAGCAGACCAACCTACACAAGCGTCAAACAGCCGATCATCGCTCTCGTATGCAGAGGCGAGCGTATCAACTGCGATGATCGTTTTGACAGGCTGCTCCTGCGAATAGACTTTCGTTTGAAGCCCCCGGCCTTTGGCCGCGCTGCGCCAGTCCAAGTGCCGCAAGGAATCACCCTCGCGATAGGGACGGCTATCTGGCCCGATCCCCGCTGCTTTTACCGCTGCTTCAATTTCCTCCCGTCCCGCTTCTCCGCGAGAATCCATAGCTCTGCTGACGACCAGCGAAGGCGCAGAATGAGCCGCAGCACCGAAGGAACGCTCTGGCCGATACACAGTATCCACCGTTGGCAGACCCGGCAAAACAACAAACTCCGCCTTCGCTTCAATTCGTTTATGAATAGCTGTGAGTCCAAGCCAGTCTCCTACAGTAACGGTTACATGCTCGAAGGTATGCCTCCCGCGCCGCAAATTATTCAGCGTATAGCTGAAGCCTGTTTCTTTGCGAAGCAGCGGAGTGAACACCGAACGAACGCATATTTCGCGTTTGGCCGACGAGCTTTCGTTAACCGTCTGTTCGCGTACCGCTAACCAAACGAAGGGAACGAGATAGGATCTCCTGATCGTTAATCGAATCGTCAGTTGCCCGCCGTCTCGCGGTTCTCCTCGAGGCATCGACCGATAGGCGCTTAAACCAGCCGCACCCATTGCCGGCGCTATCCCGCTAACGACGATAATCATACTGAGTACCGCCGCCATAAACCACTCCACCGCGCCACCCCGCAGTACTACGGCTGCCAAGCTTCCTGCCCAGCCAATTGCGATGATCCCCCAAGCGATCCACCTTGTACGGTAAGCACCTGCAAGCTCCCCATGCTCCAGCTTCGCTCGCTCAACCTTTTTCACTTGCTCCGCAGCCGCCTTTTGTCCGTTGACAACATAGCTATCTCCTGCGCGCTGTTCTGTATTTAAATGCTCTTGTGAATATAGACTCTCGGTCACATCAGTCTCCTGTATCTCTTCCGTCAACCTGCCATCCTGAAAAGGTGCGTTCATCTCCGCTTCCCGCTTCCTGTGGCAGTTGGCATTTTGCATTCGCGAATCGTCCTGCTAATGACGGCAGCAGCATCGCTGCCACTGGCATGAGCGTTGAACCGAAGCGATAATCGATGCGGCAGCACAGCATCCGCCGTCGCCAGCAAATCATCAGGAACCGCATAGCCGCGGCCCTCCATATAGGCATTAGCCTGTGATGCCCGCAGCCAGTCGCGCAGCGCGCGCGGACTTAGCCCCAGCATGACCTCCGGCGCGCGGCGTGTCGCATCTGCCACCTGCACCATATATTCAAGCAGCGCCGGATGCATATGCGTCTGACGCGCCTCCGCCTGCATTTGCAGCCATTCCTCCGTTGCAATGACGGGACGGAGCCGTTCCGGCTCGATCCGATTGCCGTCTGCGTACTGCGCAAGCATCCGCTTCTCTTCTGCGGAGCCAGGATATCCAATCGTCAGACGCATCATAAACCGGTCCAGCTGCGCTTCCGGCAGCGTATTTGTTCCCTCGAAGCTAAGCGGGTTTTGCGTCGCGATCAGCATGAAAGGAACGGGCAGCTTGCGGGTTTTGCCTTCCACCGTAACACGTCTCTCCTCCATCGCCTCGAGCAGTGCAGACTGCGTGCGCGGCGACGTACGGTTAATCTCGTCGGCAAGCACCACGTTGCCCATAATCGGCCCAGGCCGATAGACAAGCTCGCTTGTCCGCGCATCCAATACGACTCCGCCAACGATGTCAGCCGGGAGCATGTCGGACGTAAACTGAATTCTTTTAAAATCGCCGCCTACCGCTCTCGCGAACGCCTGCGCAAGCAGCGTTTTGCCAACGCCTGGCACATCCTCTAGCAGTACATGTCCGCCTGCCAGAAGAGCCGTTAACGTATTTCGAATGACCTGCTGCTTCCCTAGCAGCACGCTCTCTACCTTTACTAGCAATCGATGCAGCAGCACCTGCGGCGCTTCCGGCCAGTGACTATAACGATCCTCTTTCGCTTCATCTGAAAATTGGGGAGAAATCATCGTATAAATCGCCTCCTGAAAAATAAATCTATCTACTTTTCAGTGTCCCCAGCTTTCTCTCTCTTTAGACCTGCTAGAAGCGCTATGTTTGTTCTGTTACCCAAATTTCGCGCTGCCGATCGTTATAAATGTATTTCGTAATCTCCATTCCGAATTTTTGCAGCGTCGATCGCACCGGGACAACAATCTCATCCGTTTGTTCAGTTGACGTTTGGTTAGCCTGGCTTGGCAAAGCTAGCACGCGATTGCCATCGACATAGGCTTCAATCGCGCCGTGTTCCATATCGAATTCCACGTTGCCATAAACCCACTCTGTCAGCTTAAACAGCGATACCTCAATGGAGCCGTCTCTTAAAACATAATCCTTCGCATCAAGCGTCAAACTTTCCTGACCGCGGTGCAAAATAAGGCTAGGCGCATTATTTTTCGTCTGCGCAAGCAATACGCTTTGACCCAGCTTCTCTGAAAATTGAACCAGCTTTGCCTTCTCCTGCTTGGTCGCCTGTACCCTGGTCCATTTCAGCTTCTTGGCAACCTTGAATTGAATGGGCTCTATTTGATCCGTTAACTTTGCAAAAGCATAGCCTTTGCTTCTGTAATATTTAATAATGTCCGGCAGCGCCTTAACCGACTCCGTATGTCCCGCGCTGTCATGAAGCAGCACATTAAGCGTATGGGCAAGCTTGGAGCTCTTAATCGTGGTCAAAATCTCGGAGGCAGGCACGCCTATCCGCTTCGAATCCCCGCTGTCCACATTCCAGTCATGCACCTGATAGCCTGCTGCGGCCATCGCATCAAAGTAGCTCTGGTCAAAATTGGTGTACGTCCCGCCCGGCGCCCGAACCAGCGTCGTTCTTATGCCGGTTGTACGGTAAATCGCCTCGTCGGTTTTCATGATCTGCTCCGCAAACTCGGCAAAACCTCCGTACAATCGCTCATATTTATGATTAAATGTATGATTGCCGACCGAATGGCCTTCTTCAATAATTCGCTTTGCGATTTTCGGCTGCTGCAGTACATGCTCGCCCAGCATAAAAAACGTCGCCGAAATCCCTTCCTTCTTCAATATATCAAGTACTTGCTCCGTATTTTCACTTGGGCCGTCATCGAACGTTAAATACAAAATCTTCTGATTGGGATGATCGATCGGCGCTGCCTCTTCTCTACCATTTTGAGGAGCTGCCGCAGATGGTTCAGCCTTTCCGCTCTGCTGTTTCACATCGTTTTCATAGGAGGTTTGCTTAGCTAGAAACGGCTTGGCTGCATAAAAAGTAGCGGGCGATGCTGCTTCACTTGCCTGAACGATGTCCCGCTCTCTTGCTGCCTCGCCCTTGTACGCAGTAAAGCACCCAATCTCAAAGCAAAACCATACGACCATAACACAGATCGTCGCAAGCAACACACGCCGCATTCACTCTGCCACCCTTCTCTACCTATGAAATCATTCTGATAGAGTATATGAGCAGCTTCTCTAGTAAATGACTAGGCCCCTAGCTTTCCTAGATAAAAAAAGCCAATAACGGCTGTTGACCGTCATTAGCTTCCTTATCTGATTTATGCTCGATCCTCGATTCCAACCGGACTTACATTTCTTCATCGATCAAAATATAAGCTGCAGGTATGAAGTCAGCCAACCACACAACCTCATCCCCTTCATAAAATGCAACATCATCCCTCCACGCTTGCTCCGCATCGATGCGAAGCAGCACCGGCTTTTTGTCTTTTCGCCGGGACGTTAGGAACGAATCCTTGCCTATTCAGGAATCTTTAGACTATACGTATTATTATCTTTATCATACGGGAATTCATTTTTGAATAAAAGCGTATCGCCTTCCCGTTTGATGAATCTCAGAAAATCACCAATATAAGGAATATCGTTCGTCTCCACATATTCCTGCTGCTTCGCTACAAGCAGCTCTTTGTAGAGAACGGCAACGGTCTCTGTATCTCTATCAACCAGCTTCAGTATTCCACTCTTGTTGGCTCGCAGCAGGAACACATCCTTATCGAAATACTCGACAAAATAATTGTCATCTTCTCCTCCTAGCTTCACTAAATCGATCGTTTCAACTACTTCTCCGGTACCGTCTGCGATCAGTCGAAGTGTTTTCCCATCAAGCAATAGCAATTGACCGTCTGCTTGTGTAACATTTTGCTCAAACCGATTCCAATAATATACGCTGGATTGCTGAATCAACTTTTCATCCTTAATCACGAGCTTGAATAGTTGACTATTTAAATGCGGCTCACCATAATAATCGGATAAATTTACAATTAGTAAACCACCATCCGTCTTTTGAAAATCGGTATACAAATACTCTCTAATCGGAATTCCTAGCTTTGCAAGCTGACGCTGTACGCCTTTGCTGTCTGTTACGTAGACATCACCGCTCTTGCCCTCTATAGCATATTTCATTCCCTCATGGGCAAATTCGTATTTTTTGAACGTTTGCAAATGATCAGCTTTGAACGTCTTAGTGCCTGCATCCCATGTTATGTTTTTACCGTTAAGCGCACTAACAACAAATCGGACTGGCAAATAAAGTACTTTGTCGAAAAGGAATGGCGCCCCGTCAAGCTTAAGCATTTTCCCGTCCAGCATAGCAGTAGAGCTTCCCACCCGAACGGCAAATAATTTCTTCCAGCCGTTGAATTGAGCCCGTTTGCCTGTAGAGTCCCAGCTCAGCTCCAGTCGCGACTGATTGATTACGCTAGTCATCGGAATGAACGTGACTCCGTTTTTCACAAGAGCTGTCCCAGCAATGCTCCCAGTTCTGCCGTCATCCCAGCTGAGCTGATATTTTGCCTGTGCCGCCGCACCAGCTGTAGTAGGAAGGACAAGCAATAATGCCAGAACTAAGGCCGTAATTCCCCATTTCATTATCAAACATCTCCTCTACTTCAATTAATTGGATTTCACAACTCTTAATAACGCCCATTCTAAGGTAAAAGTTGCGATGCCAAAAAGCGCCCCTGCCACTCGAAGGATACTGAAAGACTAGTTGTTAAATCGCATAAACCTCGCAGGGAATCGAATGGGGTTCTGCACATTAGAAACGTCCTCAAACCAGTACCGGTTAAACAGAATTAACAGGAAAATGTCCACTAGCGTTGCATCAACACTAACATGGAAAAAAGCAGGGATAACCATTTACAAATAATCAAATAAAAATCAGAATTTTATGGACAAAAACAAAAAAAATCTCCATTGTAGTGGTGTAGGAACGAAATCCATACACCAATACAAAGGAGAAACCTGACCTTGAGTGTACTGGATAAACAAGTGATTCGTCAATGCCTATCTTATCTTCCTTTACAAGATTTTATTGCACCTATTCTCGATTACCGTAAACAGTTGAAGACCGTTAACCTCTTGAAAATCTTTATTACGGGGCAGTTGTTAGCTTGGGACTCGCTTGGCACCATTGCAAACACCATTCGTTCCGATGAGGCCTACCAGTCTGAATTTGACATCAAAAGTATCGATAAATCTCAGCTCTCACGTCGAATGCTGGAGGTCCCACTTGAGGTTACGCAAGCGCTGTTTGCAGCGGTGGTTGCGATGATCCAAGCGCGGGCTAGTCAAGCATCTCATGTCAATCACAACAAACTTCCACTGGCACTCGTGGATTCCACGAGTCTCCGAATGCCTCCTAAGCTTGGTGATTGGGCCTATGTGACGAAGAAGCAAAATAGCGTAAAGGTTCATACGCGCCTTTTGGTGATTGACAAGCAAACCGCTTATCCCGACCACCTCATCGCCTCTACGGGTAATATTAGCGATTATGAAGGTTCGGATGAACTTGTCGTGGATTCAGACGTGCTCTACGTTATGGACCGAGGTTATGTCTGTTATAAGCGAATGGAGAAATGGGCAACGGGTGAAATCGATTTTGTTGTTCGCATAGCCAATCATCATTGTGCTGAGATTTTGAGCGAGCGAAAAATCCCAGCAGATGAACCCCGAGTCATAAGGGACGCTACGGTTATTCTTGGAAACCAACCTAAAACACGGATGAAAACACCCGTGCGGCTGATTGAATTCAAAGATGAACGAGACCGTTTTTATCGCATCGCGACAACTCGGCATGATTTGTCCGCCGCAGAGCTGATGGAGGTTTACCGAAACCGATGGCTAATTGAATTATTCTTTAAGTGGTTGAAACAGCATTTAAAGTTTGCAAAGCTGTATAACTATCATCCTGAAGCGGTGTGGAATCACATTTATTTAGCGCTAGTTGCATATGGGCTTGCCTATCTCGTCAAACAAGAAACCGGCACGAAACAATCCGTCTGGCGCATCACCCAATTGATACGCATTTATACGATAAAGCCATGGGGTCGGCTGCTGGATGAGATTGAAAGAAAACCAAGTAAGTACAGTAAAGGGAGACAGAAAAAAGGACCGCCTGAGCCGATAAAAATCGACCCTACACCAGGCGTGAAGATTCGCCCGCCGAAGAAGAGAAACAGATAAATGTATATTTAACTTTTTTTGGGATTCGGTTACCTACGCTTAGGTGGAGCTGTCTTTTAATTATTTGAGAATTGAAAGTTTGTGAATTTTTGAACAAACTTAGCTATTTGCAAGACTATGACAGGTTTAATGCAACGCTAGTGGAAAATGTCCATCTAATTGGCCCATATTGTACACATCCACGATAAAACTACCATGGTTCGCCAGATTCTATATATCCTTGTTGTTACGCCCGAGCAACATGATGCTGCTATCCACCGTTTTTTCCACGATAATTTTGATTATAGTCTGTATTCCATCACCTAAGTCGCCCAAGAAAGTGAGTACTTTGATAGGTTTCGGGGTATGCTTGGTAGACGTAAGGTCTTTCGTTAACTAATACCACTATAAGTACGTCGACAACCAAGATTATTATGCATTAAACGCATAGCCTGATACTGTCGTCTTAAATCCTTGCCGCTTAACCTGTAAATAATAAAATACCCTTCTTCTATTCAAGTTCTAAACTTGATCAACTGACGCGCCGGGATCTGGTCTATTGATGAAACTCGGCCATGCAATCTTCATGAATGTTCCTCCTCCACTATGTCATAAAGTATGCTTTATGGCACACTTATAAAAGGTAGAATAAAGCGTATCAAAATCTATATATTTGATTTTTGAAACGTTTCATTTTTTGGGTACACCTTTTGATACAGGATAATCCTATAATAACGAAATGTACACACCTTAAATTGACCGTATTATTTTAATAGTTGGTCTTTACATAGCCGGTAGCCAGATTCTCTAAAAAATGTTGAACAATGAGTGTTTTTATTGCGGAGTTTGTCAAAGTATCGGCCAAGATAGAATATTCCGGTACCGGCTTTTCTGTATTGCTGCGGAACGTTAAGGATCAGACCGTCCAGCTGCTTGCGGACCATCTGCCAGCAAAGCACGGATAAAACGCTTAGAAGTTTTGAACACAAAAAAAGCCGGTTTTCACCACGCTAAAGGTGTAACCGGCCTTATTGTTGTCCTGCATCTTTAAAATTTCTTTAGTCGTTTAAAACTTCATATTATTTAATCATTTTGAATTGATAGTAACTGTACGGGTTTTCTGATCCCAACTAACTTTCGCTCCGGATGCTTCACTTACAAAACGCAGTCCGATATAAAAGGCGCCATCTGGGGACAAGTAAGACGATTGGCTGAGTTGAATAGCCTCACCATTAACGTACCCAGTCATTTTATCTGCAATTAGTTTGATTTTCAATCCATCCTTTACAGCAGTAACACTTTTTTCTTCATTATCCCACTCAACGGTCATACCGAGTTTAGTGAAAATAGGTCGAAATGGGATCATAGTAATACCATCATTTATATAGATTTGTGGATCTGCAGTGAGTTCTTCTCCATCAAAGATTACCTTAGCAATTGCCACACCTGCATGCGCAGTAGAAAATACTACAGAAAAGGAAAAAATTATTGTAATGACGGTAATTAAATTCCGAATCCTTTTCATTGAATGTTCACCTCACGTTGTTTTTGTACTATTATGGATAAATTGAAGAATTGACTACAATTGTGACATTATTACTAGCGTCTCGTGTTACTAAGGCATGATCTTGTACAGGAGTCTGAAAACTAGTACTAGGTACTAATGTTTCATCTACTTTTATCGAACTGAAATAAGCCTTGTTCTTTCCTGTATTGTCTGATGAAACAACAGTTGATAGCAATTTCCAGTACTGTAAATATGAAGGGCTAAGGTCATAAGATTTAGTTGATTCAATAATTGTTGTTAACGGAGTGTCAGTAGTATTATTACAATGAGCATCAGCACAAATTGCAACTCCATCAACTTTCAATCTAACTTTCCCATTGTAATTATACCATGCATAGAGAACAACATCGGCATTAGATTTGTATGCATTATTGTAACTCACATTCGAAAAATCCGGATTCCAAGTTACAGACTGAGTGATCCATTCAGCGTCTGTAATCAATTTTCTGCTAAATGTTACAATCCCTTTCCAACCTTTTTCATTTTGATTCTGGCCATTAGTAGCATCGAATACTAAACCCATATCTGTGGCATAGTTCCCTTCGGTAATCGGATTATGACTATAAAATCCGATATAATTGTATGCTGGTTTGTCTTGCGTAACATCAGTGTCAACAGGCAGTTTTAATTTTGTGCTAAGGAAGTTTCCGGCTCGGATAATAGCTTGTCTTCCTCCAACCCCATCACCTATTGGATCTGCTGCAAGAGGAGCAATATCACCTACTTTGCTGGCCTCTGTAACTGGTGGGGTCGAGGCTGAGATAACAAATAACGGTTGTTCGTTGGCAGGTTCTTCATATAAGTAAGTCATCGAGTCATCATAAAGGATATATTGATAGGTTCCGTTGTTATACTTTTCATCAGACTTTTTCGCCTTTTTTTCTTTTACAATCTCTATTTTAGCATTTTCTATAATATTTTTCACTTTTTGTGAAGTAATTAACCCATTCAATTTATCTTCAATAACAATTTTAACATCCCTTCCATTATTACTAGTCGCATTTAAAGACTCAATATTTTGTTCACTCTGAGCAGATGCTGCACTTGATATTAATGAGACAGATAAAGCTGCAATTGCTATACCACTAAATATAGATTTTATTTTTTTCATACTAACACTCCTATTTTTCGTTTTTAGTTAATAAAGTCAAACATAATTTTAAAAATACTCCTTTCCTCTATCATTGACACCAACGCCTTCGACGGCATTTATGAGAAGGTTATCATTTTTTCAAAATTCATGACTTATGCAGTTCATTCCAAGCGATGGAAACCGATTAATAGTCATAGAAATGTAAGCTAAAAACCGGAAAACCCCTTGACTTTTGGAAATCACACCAATAATCGCGAAGAATACCTTTTCTAACGGGTATATCTCTCAAGATAATAGGTGATTTCAGTGAAACAAACCCTTGAAAATCCACGATTTCGTAAGCTTTCACAAGGCGAATGCGCAGGAGCGCCAATCTTGCGATCTCTTTGGGAAAAGTTCGACTTTTCATTGCTCTTGACACAATCCGGGATATTCAAACGAAGCGGAGCACCGTCATGGATGCTTTGCTTTATGTACGTCATCGGATTGATCTCTGGATGCTCATCGGTTGTACAAATGAGCGCATTGGCTGGCAAAGATGCTCTACTTGAACTCATGTTTAAACCTTACAAACTCGCACAATACACGCTCAGCCGGTTTTTCACAGTCTCCCATGCATGGCTGACCTTTGGGAAAAAACGTGTTGCAAGACTTCAGGAAGAACGAGAAACTGCGCTTCAAGAAGGCGATGTTATTAATCTCGACGATACGCATAGCGCTCATCCCTATGCAAAGAAATTACCGTTTTTGTGCTGGCTCATGGACTCTTCATCGAAAACATACAGCTGGTGTATGAATCTCGTTGTCCTGCAGGCGGTGCTCCAAAATGGACTTGAATATCCGTTGTTCTACCGCGCTTGGCACAAAGTGCCTGACGATGAGGTCGGCTTAACCAAGTTTGATTTAGCCAGACAAATGCTGCTCATGCTGCGTGAGTCGGTCACTTGCCGCCTCTGGGTAGCGATGGACCGATGGTATTTATGTAAAGACTTTTTCGTTTTCTTGCAAGAGCATTCCTTTGATTGGGTAACCAAAGCCAAGCGTAATACTGCACTGTACCGAAAGGTTACGGTCCCCGGACGTCGTGACCGGTATGTGCCTGTTACGGCGCGACAGCTTATTCAGGATGGATACAAGCGCTTATCTGCATCCGAAAATGGACTGTCTGCCATAGCTATGTCCGATATCTATATGAAAATGCCTTATCTTGCCGAGGGAAGGAAAGGACAGCCCGTAACAAAACAACGATTCGTTCCCATCGCTGCCGTTGTCGCTATGCGTCTTAAAGAAGACGAGGAAATCGTTAAAGTAAGGGAAGACGCCCAAGATGAACCGGCAACTTACAGAGGGGCGTACTTGATCATTAGCAACCGACATGATGCACCAAAGAAGGCGATTGAAGTGTACGGGAAGCGCTGGCGAATTGAAGTGTTTTTCCGCGCAGCCAAGCAAGAACTGGGCTTTGAAAAGTGCCACTCTACATCCGAAGCACACCAGCACGCGCATATGGAGTTACTTTTTGCTGCGGAAACGTTACTTGCTTATGCTTTATGGCAAGTAAACAAAGAAAAAACGAGTGATGAGAGCCACACCCACGGCGAAATGGTTCGCGGTCTCTTCCACACTCGTTGCCAGGTTCGCACAAGAAACCACAAAGGTTTAAAGCGAATCTACATCGATTTTGACATAGAGGTCCGCCGTTTTGCAAGCCTTATTTCAGCATACTGGCCTAAGAATCTCTCCATGACCATGTGGCCGGTTTATTCAAACATAGATTCTCACAATTACCGGTTAATCTCATGAACTGAATAAGTCATGATAGCTATGAATAAATCATTTAACTGGAAAACCTCCCGCTAAACGGAGCACTCTCACCCCAATTGGCTAAAAAACGAAAAATTAACAGGAGAAATTCCATCTAAAGCATATTTTTGCCTTATATTTCTGGAATTAACGGGAGTTTTTCCCGTTAATCTCACTGTTTAAAGCACATTCGGCAGTTGGGCAAGCGGGTTGGTGGTTGGGGGTGGGGGTGGGGGTGGGGGTGGGGGTGGGGGTGGGGGTGGGGGTGGGGGTGGGCGGTTGGGGGGGTCGGGGGTCGGGGGTCGGGGGTCGGGGGTCGGGGGTCGGGGGTCGGGGGTCGGGGGTCGGGGGTCGGGGGTCGGGGGTCTCAAATAAACGCCCCTGCCAGCTCGGCAGGGGCGCTTCTTAACCTAGTGGCGCTTAAAATGCTGCTACGATCGCGCCTTTATATTTTTCTTCTATAAATTTCTTAACTTCAGGTGAACGAAGTGCTGCTGCGAGCTTTTGAATGGCCTCGGAGTCTTTGTTGTCAGGACGCGAAACCAGAATGTTCACATACGGCGAGTCATTGCCTTCGATGAACAGCGCATCTTTTGTTGGAACAAGATCTGCTTCAAGCGCATAGTTCGTGTTGATGAGCGCAAGGTCTACTTCGCCTAGCACGCGCGGCAGCGTCGCTGCTTCGACTTCCGTAATTTCAAGCTTCTTCGGATTTTCGGTAATGTCTGCGACTGTCCCGTTAACGCCAACACCGTCCTTCAGCGTCAGCAGCCCGTTCTCCGCCATCAGCGAAAGTGCGCGTCCGCCATTCGATGGATCATTAGGGATGACAACCTTCGCGCCTTCCTTCAGCTCATCAATTTTTGTAATTTTTTTCGAGTAAGCGCCGAATGGCTCGATGTGTACGCCTGCAACGTTAACGAGATCATAGCCTTTATCCTTGTTGAATTGCTCTAGGTAAGGTGTATGCTGAAAAAAGTTAGCATCGATATTTTTTTCAAAAAGCTGCGTGTTCGGTTGAACATAATCGTTAAACTCCATCACTTCCAGGTTTATGCCCTGCTCCTTCAGCATCGGCTTTACGAATTCAAGCAGCTCCGCATGCGGCACCGGAGACGCTCCTACCTTCAAGGTAACCTCTTCCGCTCCTTGTCCTGCTTCACCATTCGTATTTGTATTGCCCTCGGCATTTTTGTCTTGTCCGCATGCAGTTAGTGCGAACATTAGCATCATTGCGATGATCATATAACTTGTTTTTTTCATGTTCATTCCTCCATATTTGTGAGTTCAATTTAAAAGGCATAGCTCGCAAAACACTTACTTTCTGCTATAACGACTGACCAAAGCATCGCCAATCGATTGCAGCACCTGAACAAGTACGATAAGCAGGGCAACGGTCACGAGCATGACATCGGTTTGGAACCGCTGATAGCCGTACCGAAGAGCCAGATCACCAAGCCCGCCCCCGCCGATGACGCCTGACATCGCCGTATAGGAGACGAGCGTAACCGCTGTGATCGTCACCGCGGCGAGCAGGCTCGGACTGGATTCACGCAGCAGCACGCGCCGCACGATATCCCATTTCGAAGCGCCCATCGCCTGAGCAGCTTCAATGACGCCGCGATCGACCTCGCGCAGCGACGTTTCCACCAGCCTCGCGAAGAAGGGGGTTGCCGCTACGACGAGCGGTGGGATCGAGCCCTCCACGCCAAGCGTCGTTCCCGTAATGAGCTTGGTGAGCGGCATAATCAAAATCATAAGAATGACGAATGGAACGGAACGCAGCACGTTGACGATAAACGAAAGCATGCCATAAACGATAGGCTGCTGCAGCAGTTGTCTGCGAGAGGTTAGAAAAAGGATGATGCCGATTACTAATCCTAAAATAATCGTAAATACAAGCGACGCCGCCATCATATAAAGCGTATCCTTGGTCGCATCCCATATCTCAGGCCATCGAACGTTTTCGAAGCTCATCATATCCCCTCCACCTCCAGACCTTCCTTGCGCAGCACGGCAATGACCTGTTCAATCTCCTCATTACTGCCGATCAGCTCCACGATAAGCTGGCCATATGGCGTCTGCTTCATGCGTGATACGGTACCCTGCAAAATAGCAAATTGCACCGATGTTGGCTTCACTGCATTATACAAAATCGGTTCATAGGTCAAATCGCCGATGTAAGTCATGCGCAGCAGTCGCCCCGTGCGCCCGCGCAGCAACTGGCCGTTCGCCCCGCTGTCAGACACTTGATCGACAAAGTCGCGAGTAACGGGATGCTCAGGCCTGAGAAAGACGTGAAGCACGTCGCCTATCTCAACGATTTCGCCTTGATCAATGACCGCTACGCGGTCGCAAATCGAACGAATGACGTTCATTTCGTGAGTAATAAGCAATATGGTAATGCCAAGCTTTTCATTAATATCGAGCAATAAGGACAATATCGAATTCGTTGTTTGCGGGTCAAGTGCCGACGTCGCCTCATCGCACAGCAAAACATCCGGATTGTTCGCCAGCGCCCTTGCAATCCCGACACGCTGCTTCTGGCCGCCCGATAGCTGCGCGGGAAATTTATCAGCGTGCCCCTCAAGCTGAACAAGCTTCAGCAGCTCGTCTACGCGCTTGTTCAATTCAGCCTTCGAAAGCTTAGCCAGCACAAGCGGAAAGGCGATGTTATCCCTTACCGTGGACATCGACAGCAGGTTGAAATGCTGAAAAATCATTCCGATACGCCGCCGCTGCGTCTGGAGCTGCCGCTCGGACAAACCGGTCAATTCCACGTCCCCAACAGCTACGGTACCCGACGTCGGCTTCTCGAGCAAATTGACACAGCGCAGAAGCGTGCTTTTTCCAGCGCCGGAATGACCGATAATGCCGAATATTTCACCTTTTTTAACCGTTAAACTAACGTTTCGAACCGCATCTACTGAAATAGCACCTGCACGGTACGATTTTTTGATGTTATTGAGCCTAATCAGTTGTATAACCTCCCATCGGACAAGCAATACAATATTGTATTAATGAGACCGCATACTGTCAATGTCAAATTAAACCAATTAATGTAAGTTCACCATTTGCTCCCCTCCAAAGCATGTTGACGAGCTTCATCATATTGTTTCCTCTTTCCATTTTTTTACTCTTGAATAAACTGCAAAACCGTAGCAAAGAGGCGCCCCACAAGTAGATTAATCGACTCGAGAGCACCTCTTTGTTAGAGCTATTATTTTATTCTGACAAGCTGTTGTGTCTCCACCTCGAGCGTTCCCATTAATCGTTCAGCATTTTTTTTGATTTTCATAACCGCCATCGTTTTTTCCTTCTCTTGCAGCGCTTGCCAATGGGAGTCTTCAAGAACGACAAACCTATCTGCATAGGCTCGGCCATCCCCAATAATAATATTTCCCTCATAGTTGACCGGCAGCGTACTTTCACTTCCAATAACTTTGTCCGCCTTTTGCTTGGCAAACAACAAGCCCTCTTTTCCTGAAACCGGGGGCAATGAAATTACAGTCTCCGTGCTGCCATCCGCTATTACTCTTGTAAGAAGCTTTTTTTGGATTAAAGCATCAATCGTCGTTTGCGACAGAAACATGTTTTTTTGTCCGTCAGCTTCTGCGGTTTTAATTGCAAACACATCGCTTGCTTCTAGTTGCTTAGCATGCTCCTTTAAAACGGCATCTATCTGCTGTCTCTCCCCATAAGCAATGATCCCGCCCGCTTGCGGGAAAATGATATCGATTACTGCTTTTCCCCCAAACCACGCGATAAAAATGAAAGCAACAACAGCCAGTACGATTGTTAACCATTTTTTCATATTGCATCTCCTCTGCCTTTCATCTGAATGGTCCTATATTTAAAAGGAATCTTGCCCTGTAAAAATAATAACAATAATGACGGCAGCTACAGTCGTTATTGTATTTAGCCATTTGTTCATTTGTTGTTGCCTCCTTTTCTTATCGTTTATCTATTGCCTATCCTATAGAAACGACCGAATGCCAGCCATCGATTTGAGTGACAATTTAGGTGACAGGTTTGTAAGAAAAGCTGGGCTAAAATTGAAAAATGGACGGTGCAGATATCGTACTCTGCACCGTCCATTTTCAACTTTATATATGCCTCGTATTACCCTGTAACCTTAGACTGCAATTGCTGCACCGCTTCAAGCACCTGCTGCGCATGCCCTTTTACCCTTACCTTGCGCCATTCCTGAACCAGCTTGCCTGCCGCATCAATCAGAAACGTCGACCTGACAAGTCCCATATACTCCCTGCCGTACAGCTTCTTTAATTGCCATATGCCGTAAAGCTCGCATACTGCGTGCTCCGTATCGGCCAAAAGCAGGAAAGGAAGCTCCTTCTTCTCTATAAAGCGCTGATGCGATTTTATCGTATCGAGGCTGATGCCCAGAATAACGGTATTATGCTTCAGCATCTCCGCGTTTGCATCGCGAAAATCACAGGACTCCTGTATACAGGCGGTCGTCATATCCTTCGGATAAAAGTAGAGGACCACATTTTTCCCGCGATAATCTCTAAGTGCAACATTATCTCCATTTGACGCCGGCAATACGAAATCCGGGGCCGTGTCTCCCACTTGAAGCTGTGTCATCTAAAGTCCTCCAAAAACATTTTGTAATGGCACCGCAAGCGCGGTGCTCACAGCGCTCTGACTAAGAGCCAGCTCCACGATAACGCTTTACTCCGTGGTTCCATAGCCACAGCCCCAATGAAAATACGACAATGCCCATGACAGGCGTCAGAAGCGCAAGCTGTGACAGATCATCCGCCTTCTTCTCAAGGAAATAAGATGCCGGTATAACGCCGACGAAAGCGAATGGAAGCAGCCATGTCAGCACGAACCGGATCATTTTGTTATAAATGTTAACCGGATATCGGCCGTAGTTTTGAATATTGTACATAAGCGGCACGATGCCGGTCGGCGCGTCGGAATAGAAGGATATGGCGCTGAGCGCCGTATATAGTCCCGCGTAAATGAGAACCGCGCCCAGTACGAGCAGCATGAGCATCAATAAATCGAGCAATTGGAACGGCAGATCGAGCTGCGCCCAGCAGAGAACCATAATGATCGCACCGACAAAGGAGCCGATCAACGACGGCGGATCTACATTTTCGAGCAGCACCTGATAGAGGCTATGAGCCGGCCTTGTAAGGACGCGGTCCATCTCTCCTTTTACGATATAACGCTCGCTGAAATTCCAAATGCTGAAGAATGTGCTGAACACGCCATAAGGAATCATGAAGAAACCGTAGACGAACACAACCTCAGCCTCCGACCAGCCGCCAAGCGAAGGCGTGTGCTGGAATACAATCAAGATGAAGATGAGGTTCATCCCTTGGAACAATAAGTCAGACAGCACCTCAACCCAGAAATCGGCACGGTAGGTCAGTCTTGTTTTTGCATAGTTTTTAATGTATTCCCAGAACAATGATGCGTATCTCATCTCTATTAACCCCCTTGCACGAACAGCCGCTTGCGAGCAGCGCGCCACGTCAGCCAGATTGGCACCAGCAAGCCTGCAAACCATAGCACTTGAATGCCGAATACAGGCAGCACTTCGCTGCTTGGCGTCCGTCCCGTAAACACGGAGCTCGGCAAATAGGTGATGGCCTGGAACGGCAGCCACTGCATGATTGCGGAGAGCCAGCCTGGGAAGAAGGCAATCGGCACGACCACGCCGGAGAACAAATCGACCATAACCCGTTTCATCCGCATCATGCCTTCGTTATTTTCAACAAAAAACGCGAACAAGCCGGTCAAAATATTAATTTGTGAATTGATCAGAAAGCTAAAGAACAGCATGATTAGATAAATGAGCCATGTCATTGGATCTGTAGGCAGCGTAACCGGGAATATGAGACAAACGATAATCATCCCCGGCACCATGAACAGCAGCATTCGGAATAACCCCTCGCCGAAGCCCTGCATCATTTTGACGAGCAAATAGGAATAAGGCCTGATCAGTTGAACCGAAACGCTGCCGTCCCGGATTTCATTCGCGATCTCGCGATCTAAGTTGTTGAAATAAAAGGCGCGAGCCATCCAGGATACGGCAACGTATGTTGTCATTTGGGTCACGGTAAAGCCGGCAAGCGTCTCCTGATCGCCGTAAATAGCCTGCCACAGAAAGTAATAAGCGCCAATGTTAATGGCATAAATGATAATGCCGCTATAATAATTAACGCGGTAAGCAAGCATCATGATAAACCGTATACGAATAAAATCGATATAAGCGCTCATCATGACTGGGCCGTCTCCTTCGAGGTTGACGCTGAGCCTGAGGAATAGATGCTGCGAACGATATCGTCCGTGTTGGTTTCAATGATTTTGATGTCGCGGATCTCAACGCCGCCAACTACGCACGACAGCGCATCGGATACATTAACGGCATGCGGCAGCCACATTTTCGCGCTCACTTCATTTTCCATCGTCCACGTTACATCCAGTGAATGGGTCAGCTGCTGAAGGACTGCAAGCGGCGTATGCCCTCCAAACTGGAACTGAATTTCGCGGCCCTTGCTCCATCGGTTCTTCAGATCGTCAAGACCGCCATCGTAAATAATACGGCCGTCATCCAGCATGATGACGCGCGAGCAAAGCGCTTCAATATCTTGCAAATCATGTGTCGTCAGCAAAATGGTCGTTCCCTGCTCTTTATTCATCTGAAGGAGAAAGTCGCGGATTTCGGTCTTCACGACGATGTCGAGGCCGATTGTCGGCTCATCAAGAAAAAGAATGGACGGATTGTGCAGCAGCGAAGCAACAAGCTCGCAGCGCATTCGCTGTCCAAGGCTTAGCTTACGAACGGGACGGTTGAGCAAATCACCTAGCTGAAGCCGCTCGACAAGCTCGTTCAGCCTTTTGCGATAATCCGCTTCGGATACGCGATATACTTTGCGCAGCAGCTGGAACGATTCGATCACGCCGATGTCCCACCAAAGCTGGGAGCGCTGGCCGAAGACGACGCCGATGCCGTTTACGAACTTCTCGCGATCCTTGAACGGCACGTAGCCGTTCACCTTGAGCTCTCCTGACGTAGGCACCAAAATGCCCGTCAGCATTTTGATCGTAGTCGACTTGCCTGCTCCGTTCTCTCCTATATAGCCGCATATTTCGCCTTGCGGAATTTGAAAGGAAATATCTTTGACCGCCGTTACCTCATTGTATTCTCGTTTAAACAAGTCCTTAAGGGCGCCGGATAGGCCTTCTCGGTTTTTCTGCACGCTGAACTGCTTGCGCAAATCCTTTACATCAATGGCTAACATCTGGTTGGAATAGCCCCTTTCACTTCGACATTTCCTAGGAAATACCGATCTTTTTTTACCTAAAACGATAAAACTTGCTTCTGGATGTCGTTCAGCTTTATAATTTTATGATATGTAATCATACAGTAGTTCACGCCTAGCGTAAACGGCTGGGCCTGCCGAAGGCAGCGCAGCCTCCGTTTGCTGATGAAATATAAGCTATTTGCTCTGGCCTTATACGTTCTTATATTTCTAGCGTAAACAGCTCCGCTAACCTTCTTCCTGGAAGCGGACCATTCGCTATGCCATCTTTGCTCATGTTTACATTTGAAATGTACCCTCCTTGGGACAAAAAGATCCAGCAGCATCTGAAGGGAGCACGTCTAGCGAAATGTCTAAACAGACGAATAAGAAAAAAAGATGGAGATGGTTATACATTAGCCTCTCCGTAATTCTGGGCGCAGCAGCAGCTTTTATCATTTACTGGAGCGTAGGCATCTATAATGCGCTCGATAATTTCAGCGATCCAGAGGCAACGAAGGATCCTGTCGACAACGTCGAAGCCACGCCTGTTCCGATTCCCGAATGGGAGGGCAAGGAACGCGTTAATATTTTGCTGCTCGGCGGTGACGCTCGCGGGGTAGATGAGGGCCAGGCGGCTCGTTCAGACTCCATATTGGTCGCATCCTTCGATCCTGTTACCAAGAAAGCGCATCTGTTCTCGGTCCTTCGAGATACTTACGTCAACATCGAAGGATATGGCAAAGGCCGGATCAATACTGCGCTCACTCTAGGGGAATACCCGCTAGCCATGCAAACAGTCGGCGATCTGCTTGGTCTCGACATACAATACTATGTATATACCGACTTTGAAGGCTTTAAGAAGCTGATCGATACGATTGGCGGCATTTACTTCGACGTCGAGAAGGATATGCATTATACGGACAACGCAGATGGCAACCGCTACGATATCGATCTCCAAAAAGGCTACCAGCTGCTCGACGGCGACAAAGCGCTCCAATACGTTCGCTTCCGCCACGATGCCATGAGCGATTTCACGCGAACGGAGCGTCAGAGAAACTTCCTACAGGCGGTGTCCAAGGAGCTTCAATCGACCTGGAACATTATCAACATGAAAAAGATTCTCGACAGCGTACAGCCTTACGTCAAAATGAACATCAGCGTGCCTGATATGCTGAAGCTCGGCCAGCTTGGCGTCAAAAGCCACGTAGCCAACACGACGCAAATTCCGCCGATGGAACTGATCGCAGAAGACCGCGTTGGCGGCGCATCGGTCATTGGAATCAGCGACGAGGACGAGCTTCACTCCTTCGTACAAATGACGCTGGAGCAGGACGACACGGTGCCTGCCCCTACCGAGACCACTACGCCGGTTGACGGTGCGGCCAGCAGCTCTAATTCCAGTTCCAGTACCAGTTCCAGTACCAGTTCTAGTTCCAACTCGAAACAGTAATCTATAAATACACGCAACGGCGAGCTTAAGTTGCGTGTATTTTGCTTCTCGAAATACCCACAACCCATTTTATTGGAGGCTGATATCCATGGCAATACAACGACCAAATTCAGATAAGCTTTATGAAGAAGCGCTGCAGCATATTGTCGGCGGCGTCAACAGTCCTTCCCGTTCCTACAAAGCGGTAGGCGGCGGCGCGCCGGTGTTCATGAAACGCGGCGAAGGCGCTTATTTCTGGGATGTCGACGATAACCGATACATCGACTATTTGGCGGCATACGGCCCCATTATAACCGGACATGCTCACCCGCATATTACGGAAGCAATCGTTCGCGCCGCGCAAAACGGTACGCTGTACGGAACGCCAACAGAGCTTGAAATTACGCTCGCCCGCATGCTGAAGGAAGCGATCCCGTCGCTCGACAAGGTTCGTTTCGTCAACTCCGGCACGGAGGCCGTCATGACGACCATCCGCGTCGCACGTGCCTATACGAAGAAAACTAAAATCATCAAGTTCGCAGGCTGCTACCATGGCCATTCCGACCTCGTGCTCGTCGCGGCAGGCTCTGGACCTTCCACGCTTGGCATTCCCGATAGCGCCGGCGTTCCCGCCAGCATCGCCAGCGAGGTTATTTCCGTTCCGTTTAATGATCTGCCAGCGCTGAAGGAAGCACTAGAGCGCTGGGGCCACGAGACGGCCGCCGTTATGGTCGAGCCGATTGTCGGCAACTTCGGCATGGTCATGCCGCAAGAGGGCTTCCTAGAAGGGCTATGCAAGCTCACTCGCGATGCCGGCGCACTCGTCATCTATGACGAGGTCATCAGTGCCTTCCGCTTCCATTACGGCGCTGCACAGACGTATGTCGCTTTCCCAGATCATCAAGCGATCGAGCCGGACTTAACGGCGCTTGGCAAAATCATCGGCGGCGGCCTTCCGATTGGCGCTTATGGAGGACGCCGCGAAATTATGGAGCAGGTTGCTCCCCTCGGCCCTGCCTATCAAGCGGGCACGATGGCAGGCAACCCTGCCTCCATCTCGGCAGGCATCGCCTGCTTGGAGCTGCTGAAGGAGCCGGGCATTTACGACCGTATGAACGCCCTCGCTACCAAGCTGGCGACCGGCCTCCACGCTGCCGCGAAGCAGCATGGCATCCCGCTCACGATCAATCAAATTCGCGGCTCGTTCTCTGCTCATTTTTGCGATCATCCCGTTACCAACTACGATGAGGCGCAGGATACGGACGGCGAGCTGTTCGGCAGATTTTTCAAGCTTATGCTGGAGCAGGGCATCAACCTCGCGCCTTCCAAATATGAAGCTTGGTTCTTCACGACCGCGCACACAGAGGCCGACATTGATGAAACCATTCAAGCGATTAATTATGCTTTCACTAAACTGAAATAACCGAATAAAGTTATGCACGCCAAGAGGGTGTCCCAAAAGCAGTAAGCTCGCTGGAGAGATAGCTCGCTTTGAATTGAAATGTTGGAAGTGAAAAAATAGCGGTACAGGGGGCTATTCCTGTACCGCTATTTTTCTATTCAGGTCTATGGGCGCTTGTTTCATGAGATAGTGGGCAAGCGAAAGTCTCTCCACCTCCAGGCTTACCTTTGGCAAGCCACGAAGCAGGAATCGGCGGAATCCCTGGTTCATCTGTAGTCTCGGGTTCAATCATGCATGGGGCAAGAACCCTCTTGAGTCAGCATTTACGGGAAAAACTCCCGTTATTTCATGTGTTTTTTGGCAAAAATCAGGTTTAGATGGATTTTCTCCCGTTAATATCTCACTTTTGACCCTATTTCGGTGTATGTGCTCCGATTAACGGGAGTTTTTCCAGCTAAATGAACGAACTGGCCTTTTATCAGGAAAATAGATGGGGTTTTTCCTGTTCATTCCACAAAACCAAATGATTTGAGCTAGCCTTTTATTTCAAACTTGCGGGTTAGAACAATGAGCGCTGGAATAAGCGAAAAAGCCTGTGGATAGTTAGGTTTGCTACTCAATAGGCTTAAGCAGGAGCAGACGATCATCCGTCTTCGACGGGATGCCGCGGCCATCGGTATTGTTCGTAATGACGTATATGCGGCCATCCTTCATTTTCACATCGCGAAGCCGCCCTTCACCTTCGAAAACAACAGCCATTTCACTTGTTGCCGGGTCGTAACGATAAATCGCTCCCCCCATCAAGGTCGCAATCAAAATACGGTTGCGCTCATCAATTGTCGCTCCCGAAGGCGCAATCGCCTTTTCCCCTGAATGGTAAATCGGGGTTATCATTCCCTCATGCTCTTCGTCCCCGTAAATGGTCGGCCAGCCGTAATTTCCGCCCGCTTTAATGATGTTGATCTCATCATGCCCGCCGGGATCTCCCGTTGGACCATGCTCTGTATTAAACATCACACCCTCGTGATTCCATACGAGTCCTTGCGGATTGCGATGTCCATACGAATACACATAAGAGCCTGGGAACGGATTATCCTCTGGCACGTTGCCATCTAGTGTCATACGCAAAATTTTGCCCGCCAAGCTGTTCCGATCCTGCGCCAGCTCCCTTTGCTGCGCATCGCCTGTCGTCACATAAAGCAGCTTGTCCGGCCCAAATGCCATCCGTCCGCCATCATGGTTGGCCGCGCCCGGTATACCTTCTAGCAGAGCGCGCACCTCATCCCATTGCTCGCCATTTTGCTTCAGAAGTACAACTCTATTCAAAATACGGCCCTTCTCCTCGTAGGTGTGATAGGCATAGGCCAGCTTTGACTTTGCAAAATCCGGCGCCAGCAGGAAGCCTAGAAAACCTCCTTCGCCGATACCATGCACGCCTTTATTCAAATGGACCGCTTGTCGTATCATCTTATTGCCGTCTACCTTGACAATATTTCCTTCTCGTTCGCTAATATATACGATATCCCCATCGAATGTTATAACCCACGGCACACGAAGCTCCTGCGCCAGCACCTCGTATGCTGCCGCTGTGTCATCCGTTTCTGCCGCCTCATTCGTCTCCGTTTCTTGCTTCTTGTCCGTTGTTTCTGCTGCTGAAGCCGTTGCCGATGGCTTCGATTCGGAATTTTCATTAGACTCGCATGCAGCCAGCATGCCTACGCACACCATCGTCATCATCAGCGCGGCTATCCGTTTTTTAGTAGTCATAATCAATTGATTCCTCCCTCTCAATCAGGCAGATGGGCTATGGCCAGAGACAGAGAAGGACACCGTACCTGCTTGCAAGCCGTACGCTGTCCTTCCCACACTATTCGCTTGCTTCCGCTTCAGCTAGAGCTTTGATAAGCTCCTCCTGAATAAGTCCATTCGACGCTACGACGTTGCGAACGCCCAAATCGTATGGCTTGCCAAGCGTATTGCTTACGACGCCGCCTGACTCCTGCACGAGCAGCGAGCCAGCCGCCAAATCCCAGCTATTTAGACCGATTTCCCAAAATCCGCTTAATCGTCCTGCTGCGACATATGCCATATGCAGCGCTGCCGAGCCGGCAATGCGAAGGTTCCGAACCTGCGGGGCTACCGCTTGTATGCCTTTCAGGTTGAGAGGAAGCGCATAATGATGATCGGCTGGTAGCCCGGTTGCTACAAGGCTGCCGCGCAGCGTATCATCCGCAGACACCTGCATCCTTTTGCCATGGACATAGGCTCCTTTGCCTTTCTCCGCGACAAACAGCTCATCTCTCATCGGGTCGTAGATAACACCAACGATGACCTCCCCATTGTGTGCAAGCGCGATCGACACGCAGAAGTAAGGGAAGCCGTGTACGTAGTTGGTCGTTCCGTCAATCGGATCGACGATCCATAAATACTCTGCGTCGCGAATATTTTCAAGCGCACGCGCAGAAGCCTCTGGTCCGGGCTCCACACCCTCTTCACCTAGAAAGGAATGGCGCGGAAAATGAGTCAAAATCAAATTTTTAATTAGCCGCTCTGACCCTTTATCTACTTCTGTAACAAGGTCATGCGAGGAATACTTTATATCAAGGCTGGCGTGATTGCCAAGCTTCATCTTAATCCATTCTCCTGCTTTCGACGCGCAGTTGATTGCGACAGCAGTAAAGCTTTTCCCGCCTACAACGAATGCGTTGTTCTGGTCACTCACGGTCCATCACTCTTTCCTCTATATAAATTTACAATCGTATACATACATGTTACCCGGGTATTACGTATAAGCTCCTATCAAGTTTCGCATAAGACTGTTCTCACAATATTAAAAAGATCTCAGACCTTCAATAATTAATTGCCCCGCAAGCAGAAGCAGCGTTACTCTGAGCAGCCATAACAAGCCCTTGCCGCTCATTTTCACCGCTATGGCAGCACCAAGCTTGCCTCCGATCCAAGCGCCAGGCACTAATGCAAGCACAAGCATCCAATCCGTCTCTCCCAAGTAAATATGCATGCCGCTTCCAAGAATAGATGATAAAAAAATGACGAACATCGATGTAGCCGTTGCTAAATGCGGCGGAAAACGAAACAGCAGCACCATAAGCGGTACGAACAATGACCCGCCACCAATTCCAAATAATCCGGAAATTAGGCCAACGCCAAAACCGATGGCTAGCGCCGGAACAATGCCATAGCTGTATGTATGTACTTCACCCGATGCATCCGTCATCGTGCGGACGGTTGACCATTGTTTAGAAAACGGTTTCATGTAGTCGCGAGCAATCAAGAGCGATGCCATCAGGAGCATAAAAACGCCAAAAACAAGCTGGAATACGCCGGCAGGCAGCGCGCCCGTCAATGCGGAGCCCAGCATCGCCGCTGGGCCGCTCGTAATGAAAAACATCCAGCCGCTGCGGAAATCAACAATTTTGCGTTTGGCATAGCTTAATGTTGATGCAAGTGCAGTAACGACTAACACTGTTAATGAAATGCCGACAGCCGTTGCATGGCCGATCACGTCACCCGTCAGTACCGGCCCAATCAGCATGAGCACCGGAACGATAATAATGCCGCCGCCCAGCCCAACGATGCTGCCGAACATTGCTGCTACAATCCCGAGCAGTACGAGAAGTATCCATTCCATGATGAGATCACCTTTTTCAACCTTTTTCTGGAGAGACTGCAAAGGGAGATTTTCTTCCGCTTCAACTGCAGGGCTCGCTGCTTCATATAGCCAAACATACAATAGCACCGTCAAGGACAAGCCTTGACGGTGCTCGGTGCTTGCAAACAACCTTTAATGCTGAGCAGCAATCTCAACTCGCCCGCCGTCCAGCACCTTGACACCTGCTCCGCTTGCTTCCATTTGCTTCAAATTTTCCATGAGCTTGAATAATGCTTCGTCCTTGCTCTTCGCTTCAAGCATGCAGTCCAAATACTCCGTGCTGAGGGCCGCATGGCGCAAAAAATGCACTAACGACTCTGCCTCCACAAAATCTGCATGGCCGCGAGGATCGGATACGCTTTTGGGACTGGAAGCATGAATTTTAACTGGAAGCTGACTGGCGCTTGTGAAGCCAAGCCGCTCGCGCTCCCTCTGCCAGGTAAGCTCTACTCTCGGCCATAAGCCACTGTAGAGCTCGTCCTCATCTATGTCGCCCGGATTAACCGCATGATGATGAATATCGAGCACCATCGGAACGCCTACCTGCTCAGCTGCCTCCAGCGTTTCTCTTGCATTAAACGTTTTGTCATCGTTCTCAAGCGTAACCCGATGCTTAAAACGAGGCGACAAGGCGCTGAATTGACGGATAAACCGTTCTGCAGCTACTGCCTTGTCGCCATATGCCCCGCCGATATGTATGTTGCACTTTGTCGCTTCGTCCAGCTCCATTTGCTCAATCATTAGAATATGATAGAGCAAGTCCAGCTCCGACTTAGCTAGAACCTCAGGCCTCGGCGTGCTGAACACGCAGAAGTGATCCGGATGAAAGGACACGCGAATGCCATTCTTTCGAACAAATTCGCCTACCTCCTTGAAAGCAGGCGCAAGAGCCGCAAATGGATTCCAATCCAATAAATGCTCATGCGTAGCAAGCGGGATAAGCTTGGACGAAAACCGATACATCTGAATGCCGCTAGCCTTGCAATGCTTCAAAATACGCAGAGTGCTCCGTAGATTCTCCTCCGCAATTCTCTCCAGCTTTCGGATGCCCGCATCGCGGTCGTCCACCTTCGAGAAATTTGCGAACGTCATCGTTCTGGATGGTGACGCATTCTCTACCTGCAAGCTCATCGCGACAAAGCCAAATCTAACGATCATTGATTAGGCCTTCTCTCCAAAAAACATCTCAAAGGCAAGCGCCGTTTGAATTTTTGCTTCTTCCTCGGTCAGCTTTCTCACGAGCTCCATCTCCACTTGTGTCACTTCTTCGCCTTGAAAATTAATTTCCGCGATAGAAGCTAAAATGCGGACAATCGCAATCGCCTCGTTGGCTGGTGTATAAGCGATAACCTTCTGGCCTGTAGGAAATACGCGAAAGCCGCTCTTAACCATTTTGCCCCGACCATACTCCAACAATTCATACAGCTCTTGTTCGGACTTAAATTTGCAGACTGAGTTAAATTCGGTTGCAAAACCCATTGTTTTTCCCTCCTTTCAGTGAAAATCTACCGCACCTCCAAAGGCTTCTACCTAACCTTCAAAGGGATTTTTATACCAAACCTTCAAAGGCTTCAACACTAATAACCAAACCTTTAAAGGCTTTTCGAACCCACCCAAACCCTCCCTTCCAAGGGAGGGCCCCAAGGGTTGCACCCTCTGGACACCCGCAACTAGACTAACGTTGGAGCTCAAGTTGAGCTTAATAGCCGCGTTTGCGGTGGATCGCTTTCGTCCCTGCGGGACACGCTTACTGGTTGTGCTTGGGATATTACTTTTTAAGGCATTTAACACCCAATACCAAACCTTTAAGGCTTTTCGAACCCACCCAAACCCTCCCTTCCAAGGGAGGGCCCAAAGGGTTGCACCCTCTGGACACCCGCAACTAGACTAACGTTGGAGCTCAAGCTGTGCTTAATAGCCGCGTTTGCGGTGGATCGCTTTCGTCCCTGCGGGACACGCTTACTGGTTGTGCTTGGGATATTACTTTTTAATGGCATTTAACACCCAATACCACGTAGACGCATTCGCCAAACTTTCTCACTGGAGACATACTCGCAACTCGCACTACTGCATCAGGACATGAGCTAACTGGTCGAATATCAACTTAGCAGGAAAAAGTCCCGTTAAATTCACGAATATATGCTCAAATCAGTAATTAGCTGGAATTTCTCCATGTAATTTGGAGAAAAGTCCCCATTTTAGAGGATTTGCTTTATTTTAACGGGAGAAATTCCTGATAAACCAAATACTAGCCGACTAACTAGCCAATTAGATGGAGCTTTTCCTGTTAGTTGCTGCTGGTTTGAGTAAATACGAAATAAACAGCGATGAAAATACTAACAGACAGCTTGTCCAACGGGCGAAGGAAAAAACTCCTTTATATATATTTTGGTTACGCGGAACGCATTTATGTACGGGGTAAGAAACGCCTCAAGCGCCTCGCCTCCCCCTGCATATAAATGCCGTGCCCTACCAAAACAATAAATAAAAGATTTTTTTCCTAATGCTATTCGTCATGCTCGGTTACGAATTCGTCAGCCTATTGTGCTGCATCACCTGTAAAGTCTATGCGTTGTTTTTCGGCGTGGCGAGCAAGGGCCAAAGAAATTAAGGTGTCTAACAACTCTTTATATGGAATGCCGGTTTCCTTCCACATGAGCGGATACATGCTGAATGGCGTGAAGCCGGGCAAGGTGTTAACTTCGTTAATGAAAATCTGATTATCGCTTTTGCGAAGAAAGAAATCTACCCGCGATAGTCCTGAGCCGTCGATTGCCTGGAATGCGCGGACTGCCATTTCTCGAATGGATTCCGTTATTTCTGGCGACAGGATTGCTGGAATTTGCATGGTCGATTTACCGTCAATGTATTTGGCTTTGTAATCATAAAACTCATTGGATGGTGCGATTTCGCCTGGCAGGGATGCCTTGGCATCATCGTTGCCCAGCACGCTCACTTCAATTTCGCGAGCATCTACAAACTCCTCCACGATTACTTTGCGGTCAAAGCGGAAGGCATAATTAACGGCAGCAACTAATTCTTCGCGGTTTTTGGCTTTGGATACGCCAACGCTTGATCCTAGATTAGCTGGTTTAATGAAGCAAGGATAGCCGAGCGAAACCTCGCACTCCATAATGAAGAAGGAAGCGTCTCTTTCCCATTGCGTCCGGTTGAAGAAGCGGAATATGCATTGCGGCAAGCCTTCTTGAGCAAATACTTTTTTCATCAGAATCTTGTCCATCCCAACGGCAGAAGCGAGAACTCCCGCTCCGACGTAAGGAATGTTCGCCATCTCGAACAAGCCTTGAATCGTACCATCTTCCCCAAATGTGCCATGCAGCAGCGGAAATACAACGTCAATGCGTGTCTCGCTGTCAACAGCTGCTCCTTGGTTTAAGCCTTCAAACAAAGGGGCGAGCGCAAAGCCCGTTTGCTTTGCCTCGCTCCCAGCGCAACGAAGCTCCTCAACGCTGCTTGGACGGGCATGCAGCGCATCGCCCGTTTTCCATTCGCCTTGCTTCGTTATATAGAAAGGTTTAATTTCGTATTTGCTATAGTCAAATTCTCCCATTACAGCGTAAGCCGTTTGCAAAGAGACCTCATGCTCTCCCGATTTCCCCCCGTAAACTAAACCTACTCTAGCCTTGCTCCCCATGGCATATCCTCCGGTACAATTATTTATAATAGATCTGCAATATGAAAAAAACGATATTTCGTTTGTTCCGTCCATGCATAGGAATCACGATAATCCCAATAGCGATGCCTGCTGGAAACAGTATTGGCATTCACCAGAGGCATTCCGAACGAGTCAAAGGCCGTAACGATCGTGCTGTGCTGAAAGCGTTGATCGCCATTCCAGTCATACGTAATGACATCGCCAAGCTGAAGCTCATCGGCAGATTGCACGACTTCCGCTCGCAAGCCTGATGACCGGGATGCTGTCAAATAATTCGTTATCGCATTAGATACCGCCCAGCTGTAGCTCCACCATTCGCCGCCCTTATTCCGTCCTTTATACCACCAGCCCGTTTCCCTCTTACCAGTATAGTTCATAGGAGCATTGCCTGCAAAGATGCACTGCGACACGTAATGCGTACAATTTACCTCAAAAAGCTCGTAGGAAGGGTTGCCCTCATTCCACCAGCGATCCGCATACGCAGCAACCAAATCTCTCCTGTAGCGAATACCGGCTGGTCTGTGTTTGAATTGCTGTAATAGGTCATAATTTAAGTATGGTGTTGACGGTGACGATAGATCGCCAAGTAGCTCCGAATGCTCATCTACGGTCATCCAGTTGTCCGAAACAGTGCCAAAACGCGGCCTGCGCTCCGATATAATCGGTTCTACACGCAGCACTTCCCAGGCATTGCCCGACAGCCCAAGCCAAAGACGCTCGAATTCGGATCTTTCCTCCATGTAAAATCGTCCAGACTGCTCCATTCTTCTTTTGATATGAAGTCGAATGAGCACTGAAACTTCGCTGGATGATTCATTAAAGCGTATGAGCTCTGCTTTTGTCTCGCTGCCCGCCGGCAGTGCGCCTCTAAACAAATCACGCTCGCGCAGCCGCTCGAGCCTGCACCGAAGCCGGTCGCAGTGATCGGTATCCGTCACATAATCCGTCAGCACGGTCGCATGCTGGTTCGCTTCGGCTTGATTGTATAAGCTCACATAGCGATGAACGGCTGATTTCCAGCCTTGAAGCTTTCCCTGCTGACTATAAGGATCGTAATCGGATGAACGCATAAGCGAATTCAGCTTAGATGTTTGCTGCTTGACTGGCTTTGCTTCTTGAGCTGTTCTCTCCAGGCTTGGCAGCGCATGATCAGCCGTCTCAGAACGCCGCTCCACTTGCAGCTCGAAAGGCGATGGCTGCTTCTGTAGAGCATGTGTCGCAGCCTTCTGCTGCGGCTTGCGCTGTGTTGCTGCCGGTTTGGACGGTGCTTGATTGCGCTTTTGACCCTGAGAGCCCTGTCCTCCGTTACCCATTCGCGACATAGCAATCCTCCTTAACCTTGTCGTGCATGCAAGCGCAGCGAATGCATCAATCCGCAGGCGCATGCTCGTTTCGAAAGCGAAAACGAATGCGGCCAGCCGAATCGGCGCAAGTCTAGCGCTAATTAACTGATTCATTATATGAAGCAGGCTTCCGTTTCATGTAACATTCGTCTTCATGGATTCCACACAATTTACAGGCGCATAAGGACATAATTGGACTTTACGGAAGGACTATTTTAACGATATACTATAGATATAGCGATTTTGAAATTGTGTTTCACAGAATGAAACACAAAATACGTTCAAAGAGGAGAATGACGATGTCTACACAAAATCATTATTCGGTTCGCACAACGCTGGACGCCGGTGGCAAATCTTACGCTTACTACCGTCTGGGCGGACTTGAAGAGCAAGGATTGGGCGATATTTCGAAATTGCCTTTTTCCATCAAAGTATTGCTTGAGGCTGCTGTTCGTCAATTTGACGGCCGCGCCATTACACCAGAACATGTGAAGCAGCTTGCTACATGGGCTGACGGACGCGAAGATAAAGAAATTCCTTTCATACCTGCTCGTATCGTATTGCAGGATTTTACCGGCGTACCGGTTGTCGTTGACCTTGCGGCAATGCGCGACACTGTGAAAAAAGCTGGCGGAGACCCGAAAAAAATCAACCCGCTCGTGCCTGTCGATCTCGTAATCGACCACTCGGTAATGGTTGACGCATTCGGTACGCCTGAAGCGCTTGAATATAACACGAAGGTTGAGTTTGAGCGCAACGAAGAGCGTTACCGTTTCCTTCGCTGGGCACAAACGGCGTTCGATAACTTCCGCGCGGTTCCGCCGGGCACAGGTATCGTTCACCAAGTTAACCTCGAGTACTTGGCTTCCGTTGCAGCAACAAAAACAATCGATGGCGAGACTGTTGTTTACCCTGACTCCCTTGTAGGTACAGATTCCCACACTACGATGATCAATGGTCTCGGCGTTGTTGGCTGGGGCGTTGGCGGTATCGAGGCTGAGGCTGGTATGCTTGGTCAACCGCTTTACTTCGTAATGCCGGAAGTTATCGGTTTCAAATTGACAGGTAGGCTGGCAGAAGGTTCAACAGCAACTGACCTTGCGCTTACCGTTACTCAAATTTTGCGTAAAAAAGGCGTTGTTGGCAAATTCGTTGAGTTCTTCGGTCCTGGTTTGTCCAATATCAGCCTTGCTGACCGTGCAACGGTTGCCAACATGGCACCGGAATACGGCGCAACAATCGGCTTCTTCCCTGTTGATAACGAGACGCTTAGCTACTTGCGCCAAACAGGCCGCTCGGAAGATCTGATCGAGCTTGTTGACTCGTACTATAAAGCACAAGACATGTTCCGTACGGACGAGACGCCAGATCCGGTATTCTCTGATATCGTTGAACTTGATCTTTCCACAATCGTTCCTTCGCTTGCAGGTCCGAAGCGTCCACAAGACCGCGTCGAGCTTACTGCAATGAAAGAATCGTTCAATAACATTATCCGCACGCCGATCGACAAAGGCGGATATGGACTATCCGATGACAAAATCGATCAGGTTGTAACGGTTAAGCATAATGACGGCCAAGTGAGCAAAATGGGCACTGGCGCAGTCGTAATTGCTGCAATTACAAGCTGCACGAACACTTCTAACCCAAGCGTTATGGTCGGTGCCGGCCTCGTTGCTAAAAAAGCAGTAGCACTTGGACTTAAGAAGCCTGCTTATGTAAAAAGCTCGTTAACGCCAGGCTCGCTTGTCGTAACGGAATATTTGACAAAAGCAAACCTGCTTGAGCCGCTTGAAGCGCTCGGCTTCCACGTTGCCGGCTATGGCTGCGCGACATGTATCGGCAACTCCGGTCCGCTTCCAGACGAAGTTAGCAAAGCGATTGCTGACAACGACATGACGGTATCCGCAGTGCTTTCCGGTAACCGTAACTTTGAAGGCCGCGTTCATGCTCAAGTAAAAGCAAACTACTTGGCTTCACCGCCGCTAGTTATCGCTTATGCGCTTGCTGGAACAACAAATATCGATTTGACTACTGAACCAATCGGTTTTACTGAAGACAACAAGCCTGTATATCTGAAAGATATCTGGCCTACGTCGCAAGAAATCAATGACGCGATGACTGCTGCGCTTAACCCGCAAATGTTCCGCGACAAATACGAGAACGTATTTACGCAAAATGAGCGTTGGAACGCGATCTCAGTACCTAAAGGCGAAAGCTACGAGTGGGATGCTAAATCGACTTACATCCAAAACCCGCCGTTCTTCGAAAACCTTGGTCCTGACCTGACGGACATCGAAGATATCCATTCCTCAAGCGTGCTTGCGCTTATGGGCGATTCCGTAACGACTGACCATATCTCACCTGCTGGCAACATCACTGTTAACAGCCCAGGCGGCCAATACTTGATCGAAAATGGCGTTAAACGCGAAGACTTCAACTCTTACGGTTCACGCCGCGGTAACCACGAAGTCATGATGCGCGGTACATTCGCAAACATTCGCATTCGCAACCAAGTGGCTCCAGGAACTGAAGGCGGCGTAACGACTTACCTGCCAACGGATGAAGTGATGTCGATCTACGATGCTTCGATGAAATACCAAAAATCGGGCAAAAACCTTGTTGTTCTAGCTGGTAAAGAGTACGGTACTGGAAGCTCCCGCGACTGGGCGGCAAAAGGTACTTACCTGCTTGGCGTTAAAGCTGTTATCGCGGAAAGCTTCGAGCGTATTCACCGCTCCAATCTGGTTGGTATGGGCGTATTGCCGCTCCAATTCCCGGAAGGTCAAGGCTGGAAGACGCTTAACATTACGGGTCGCGAGACGTTCGACATCGTTGGCTTGTCCAATGACGTTACGCCAGGCTCGCAAGTTACCGTTACGGCAACTCGCGAAGACGGCACAACATTCGACTTCCCTGCAATCGTGCGCCTGGATTCGATGGTTGACGTCGATTACTACCGCAACGGCGGTATCCTGCAAACGGTGCTTCGCCAAATGATCGCAAACATGAATACAACAGCATAATTGCTGAGCAAGTACAAAAAAGAGCTTTGCCGTCTTGACGGCAAAGCTCTTTTTTACGTTGAAAAACAGAAAAACAGCAGGCCCGAGGCATGCACAGGTCTGCTGTTTCTTTCTGGCTATAAAATCATAGTCCCCATCCGTTTGGCGGACTCCATCATGACTGGCGCAAACTCCCTCATCTTCTCCATCGTCAGCCTGCTTGCAGGGCCGGATACGGACAATGCGGCAGTCAGATTGCCTGTCCGATTGAATATAGGCGCAGACAAAGCCGCAGCACCTGTCTCGCGCTCCTCAAAGCTTGTTGCATAACCCTGCAAGGAAACCTCTTCGAGCTGCTGCTTGTATTGATCTAGATCAATAGAATAAAGCCATGCCGGATCTCCAAAAATGCCTTCCTGAACAAGGGGATCGGAATAGGCAATAAGCACCTTGCTTGACGCGCCTGCATAAAGCGGCAGCCTTGCGCCCACTGGCGCCACCCGTCGCACGGGCTGGTTGCTCTGCACCGCTTGCATGCGGATCCGCTCGGAGCCGTCTCTTACATATATGCTGACTGTTTCACCCAGCTGGTCGCGTAGACGCTCCATCTCCGGCAGCCATATCGTTGCTTGGTCGTCTGACCGCGACAAATTGGCGGACAGCTCCCACATTTTTAATCCTAAATGGTAACGGTCTGTCGAGCGATCACGCTCGATGAAGCCCTTCTCCTCGAGAGTAGCAAGCATCCGGTGAACCGTGCTTTTGTGCAGGCCGACATGTTCGGCAATTTCCGTCATTGTCCAGTCCGTCTTCGATGTAAAGCACAGCAATATATCAAGCGCTCGATCCACAGCCCGAACCGTCGATTTTCCATCTTCCATGCAGCCGCACCTCTTCCTCAAAAAGTTTCATCCAATGAAACCGATTCTCATTCAGTATAACTCATCGCTTCTATCAACGTAAAGAAAAGTTCTTTACATTACAGCAATATTACAAATGATTAACATTACCTCGACATCAATTGACAGGCTTATAGGACCGGACTACGATTAAAGTACTAGAAGAGAAAAGCGCTTACAGTGCTAAGCCTAAACGAGTCCCATTTACAGATGCCAGCAGAGGGAGGACAACGACATGAGCACGACCATTATGACACCTTTGCCGCTTGAAGGCGGATTTCCGCAAAACCTTCAGCCCTTCCCGCTAGGAGATTCCGAGTACCTGTTCCAGCTTCGCAAAACGAGAAGCCGCAGCAAGCATTTGCTCGTTGCCTCGATCGCTTCTCTCACTGCTATGATCCTGCTGGCATTCATTATCTTTCATGGCTATGTCGCTTGGATGCTTGCGTATCCTTTTGTCGCGCCGCTATCTTCTAATCCGCAAGCGGCTATCGGCTTAGACTATGAGGATGTCATTTTCCCTAGCAAAAGCGGCGATACGACTGTCAGCGGCTGGTTTATTCCCGCAGAAGCAAATGCCAGCGAGTATGTGACTTCGGCGCGCACTGTTGTTTTCAGCCATGGATATGGCGCAAATCGCGAAGAATCCTGGGTACCGATGTATGAGCTCTCCAAGCTGCTGCACGGTTTAAACTATAATATATTGCTGTTTGACTATGGCTACGCCTCGAAGGAGTACAAGGCTCCGGCCACTGGCGGCCTCGAGGAGTCGCAGCAGCTGCTCGCTGCTGTAGATTACGCCAAGTCACGCGGCGCCGAGGATATCGTCGTCTGGGGCTTCTCAATGGGTGCGGGAACCGCCCTGCAAGCTGCCCTGCAGACCGATGATATCGATGCGATGATACTCGATAGCTTATTTATCCCAAGCCCGGAGGCATTATTTGATAACCTGAATCAATTTGTCTCGCTGCCGCGCTTCTCGCTTCCGCTCATTGAATCGATGATTCCCCTATGGACGGGGGCAAGCTTCGGATCTATTCCGGCAAGCGAGGTTATCTCGAACGTCTACGATATCCCGCTGTTCATCATTCATGGCACGAATGACGTAAAGGCACCCTTTCAGACGGCAGAAGCCATCGCTGAAAGTCAAGGCAACGTTCTCTCCCGCTCGTGGATCGTACAAGATGGCAAGCATGAGCTCCTGTTCCAAGTGCATCCGAGCGAATATATTCAGAGAGCTGCCCTATTTCTGAGCCAAGTCGACCAGCAGCTCCAAGCAGAAAGATTATAAACAGAAAGCACGACATAAGCCCGTTTCACAACGAATACATCTAACATAGATGCACTTGTTGCGACAAAGGGAGGCGATGGTCGTGCTTTTTGTTTATGGAACGCTCATGCCCGTTCGCGTTATGGAATTAATCCGACATTGGAAGCTCCAGGAGAAAGAGCATGCCGCCGTTATTTTACAGGCAACCCCTGAGCTTGAACGCCAGTATGTACAGCTTCTAGAGTCTTGGGAGCCCATATTCTCTCAAACTGCCCATTATACAAATCAATGGCTGGATGATTGGGTGCCCTATCCGTCACGCTTACCGTCACATGTCGAGCAGACCGTAGATGCGCTTGTCGATGCTTCGCTTGAGCAATCTCTAACCTATGTCGATCAGCTCACGCAGTTGACCGAGCGTACGGCTGCCGTATCCACAGCCTTAACCAAAACCGTTATTTCCCATTCCATCCGAGAATCGAATTATTACATTGGCTTAATGAGCGCTTATCGCCAAGCTGTGAATAGCCCTGGCAATAGCCGGCAGCGCACCCCGCTCCTGCAGGTGGTGCCGATTGGCGGCCATACGCTGCCTTCTTTGCCTTATGCTTATGATGAGCTTGAACCGTATATCGATGAATATACAATGAAAGTTCATCATCAGATCCATCACCAATCCTATGTCGATGGCTTGAATAAAGCTGAGCTTCAGCTGCAGGCAGCGCGCGATACCGGCAATTTCGACCTCGTAAAGCATTGGGAGCGCGAGCTGGCTTTTCACGGTGCCGGCCATTATTTGCACACTTTGTTCTGGTACGTCATGTCACCCTACGGCGGCGGTGAGGCGATTGGGCCGCTTAGCAATCAGATCAGAAACGATTTTGGCAGCTTCACCGGCTTTAGAAAGCAGTTCAGCGAGGCTGCTGCGAAGGTAGAGGGCAGCGGCTGGGCTATTCTCGTATGGAGTCCGCGAAGCAGGCGACTCGAAATCTTAACCGCTGAGAAACATCAAAATCAATCCCAGTGGGATATCGTCCCCTTGCTTCCTTTAGATGTGTGGGAGCATGCCTATTATTTGAAGCATCAAAATAGACGGACCGACTATGCGCAGGACTGGTGGAACGTGGTCAACTGGCATTATGTGAATGAACGCTTCGAGGAGGCGCGCAAGCTGGTTTGGGTGCCGTTCTGACAATTGCCGCTATCAAAAAAAGTCCGTCAAGAGTGTTCCTCCTTGACGGACTTTCTATTACAAGCCGTTTATTGCTTGAGCAAAGTAAGAAACTCGGAGCGAAGCGCTGTGTTTCTGCGGAATTCGCCTCTTACAGCGGATGTTACCGTCTTGCTGCCAGGCTTCTTCACGCCGCGGGCGCACATGCATAGATGCTCGCCTTCCACAACGACCATCACGCCGTTTGGCTGCAGCTCCTCAGCAAGGATATCCGCAATTTGCGATGTGATGCGCTCTTGCACCTGCAGGCGGCGAGTAACCGCCTCTACAAGGCGAGCCAGCTTGCTGAGCCCGGCGATTTTGCCGCTGGGGATGTAACCGATATGCGCCTTCCCGAAAAACGGCGCCATATGATGCTCGCACTGGCTGTAATACACGATATCCTTGACGATGACAAGCTCTTCGTGCTGCTCATCGAATGTGACGCCAAGCACCTCGCGAGGATCTACCTCATAGCCAGCAAAAATTTCCTCATACATCCGAGTTACGCGTGCAGGCGTTTCCAACAAACCTTCCCGATCCACATTTTCGCCAATCAACTTCAATATTTCTTTCACGTGGTGTTCAATCTGCTCCCGATTGCTCGTCACACTCGAATTGACGTAGTCTTTCCTCCCCGCCATTTCTGAACACTCCTTCCGGCTACCTTTACGCTCCTTATCTGCGAGGCATTTTTTGATTTTTCATCATGTGCTGAGCTTTTTGCATTTGCTGTTTATTCAAGTTGTATCCCATTTGCTTAGCCATTTTTTGAATCATCTCAGGATCGTTTTGCATCTTCTCAAGCTGCTTTCGCAGATAGAATACGCCTACAAAAAAGCCCCCTACAGCTCCCGCCACTAAAGTAACGATTGGTACCACAATATTAACCCAAGACATACGTTCCACCTGACCCTTTCTAGATCTCCTGCTGTGTATAATGTTCCCATGATAGCATGTTCACAACGTGTTTACAATGAACAGCTTAGTGCTAATCGCAACCATTCTGAGGCTGCTATTTCATTCGTATTAGGCTCTTGCCTCAAGTTCAAGCAGCGCTATCTTGATCGGCAGACCTCCGCCATAACCGACCATCTGGCCACTCGCCCCAATCACGCGATGACAAGGCACAATGATCGATACGGGATTGCGATTATTCGCACCGCCAACGGCCCGCATCGCGCCTGGCTGGCCAAGCATCACCGCAATGTCTTTGTAGGTGCGTGTCTCGCCATAAAGAATTTGCTGCAAAGCTGCCCACACCTTCTGCTGAAACGGCGTACCATACATCTGAATAGGGAGCTCGAACTGCTGCAATCCTCCGGCAAAATATAGCTTTAGCTGCCTGTCTGCTTCCTTCAGCAGCGGATGAGATGACGCATCAACCAGCATAATGTCTGAGCTGCGCGGTCCTATATGGCGTATCGCCCATGGCTGAAGCCTGTCCAAGGCATCCACGTATGAAGAGAAATCCAAATGGCAAATGCCTGTGTCCGTTGCTGTCAATGTCATCGCTCCGATTGGCGAATCAATCTCAGCCGCGTATAGCCGCTCAGTCATTACTCCACCTGCTTCCGTTTACTTCTCGGTCTCTTTGTTGATTTGTGCAAGCGCATTTGCTATCGCATGCAGCGCTTCCTCGTCGCTCTCTTTGCTAGAAGCTGCAAGCAAAGCCTCCTCAGCCTGCTTCCCGCCGATTCGCGCTAGCGCCCATGCTGCGGTACCGCGAAGCACCGGCCGCGTATCCTGCTCAAGCACCCGAATCAAATCAGGCACCGCGCTTGCCTCTTTGAAGTTGCCAAGCGCAATCACAGCATTGCGCTGGATCGGCTTTTTGCCGCGCCATGCCGAGGAGGTGCTGCCGTATCTCGCTTGAAACTCTTTGTTTCCTATCGTAAGCAATGGAACCAGCAGCGGCTTTGCAAGCTCGTTGTCGGGCTGTAGCTCAGGCTGATGCGTCCAGTTTTTGCCTCGGTTTATCGGACAGACGGTCTGGCATGTATCGCAGCCATACAGCCGATTTCCGATTTTGCGCATAAACTCGTCCGATACCATTCCCTTTGTTTGCGTCACGAAGGAGATACACCTGCTGGCATTCAATTGTCCTGGCCCAACTAAAGCGTCCGTCGGGCATGCGTCAATGCATTTGGTGCAGGAGCCGCAGCTTTCCGTAATCGGTTCATCCGGCTCGAACGGCACATTCGTGATCATCTCGCCCAAATAGATCCACGAGCCTAGCTCCGGCGATATGATGGAGCAGTTTTTCGCACTCCAGCCTATGCCAGCCCGCTCTGCTACTGCGCGATCGGACAAAGCTCCAGTATCGACCATGCTTTCTGCGCGGAAGTCCGGCACACGCTCTCTCAGCCATGCCTCCAGCTTGGCAAGCCGATTCCGAAGCACCTTATGATAATCGTCTCCCCAAGCCGAGCGCGACATAATGCCCCGCCTTGCTCCCGGCTCCGATTTGGGAGGGTCCTTCAGCTTCGAGGGATAAGCGATTGCGATCGCAATGATCGACTGCGGTTTATCGAACAGCAGCGCCGGATTCGTTCGCTTCTCAATGTCCGGCTCCTCAAAGCCGGATTCTCTCCCAAGCTCGCGATGCCTAAGCAAAATTTGTTTTAATGAAACAAAGGGGTCCGCAGAGGCGATTCCTATTTTGTCGATGCCTAGGCTTGGTGCCGCCTCTAACATTTCTTCCTTCAGCTTTGCCCATCTATTCGCCATAAGCTATAACCGTTTAATAGCTGCACGAGCCAGCTCGTCACAGCGATTATTCCATTCGTTATCGCTATGGCCTTTTACCTTCACGTATTCTACTTTATGTCTTTGCATTAGCTCCCATAGCGCTTTCCACAGCTCTTGGTTCTCTACGGGCTCCTTCTTGCTGTTCTTCCACCCGTTGCGCAGCCAGCCGTTGATCCAGCCCTTCTGGAAGCAATTCACGACATATGCCGAATCGCTATAAACCTTTACCTGACAGGGCTCCTTCAGCAGCTTCAAACCTTCGATTACCGCCTGTATTTCCATGCGATTATTCGTCGAATGCTTCTCGCCCCCCGAAATCTCCTTCTGATGAACGCCAAAAAACAGCACCGCTCCCCAGCCGCCCGGACCCGGGTTGCCGGAGCAAGCACCGTCTGTATAGATGATAACGTCCTTCATTGTCGACCCCTCCTTAAAGGTTTGCGAAGCAAACCTACTTCGTAAGCGTGTGCCTAGGTTTGCAAAGCAAACCTACTTCGTAAGCGTGTGCCTAGGTTTGCAAAGCAAACCTGCTTCGATCGCACCCCGCTACAGCCCTCTTATTTCCTTGTATGGCCACAAAATACAATCGGCTCTGCCCCGTATCAGATCTTCCGGCACTGCATGAAAAGTTCTGCTGTCCAGACTGGCTCTTGCATGACGATTATCCCCCATAACAAAATACAGTCCCTCGCCGATTACCTCTGGTCCATAGCTCATATCTTCAATCAATGTATCTGTATACGGCTCGTCCACCAGGTTGCCGTTGCGATAAAGTCGTTGATTTTGAACTTCGATACGATCGCCCGGTACGCCTACTACCCTTTTCACAAGATACTTCTCTTCTTTTGCTCCTGTGTTCGGCTCCTTCAAAATAACGACATCCCCGATTTTCGGCTTGCCGACCAAATAGACGAATTTATTAACAAAGAGCCACTCATGCGCCGTTAACGTCGGCTCCATCGAATGCCCCTCTACTTTGGAGAGATTAAATACAAAGAAATGCAGAAGCATCACAACGGCAAAAGCAAAAACTAATGTTTTGGTCCAATCCAGCAGCTCTTCCAGCCATGAAGTGCGATTGCTTTCAACTGCGCCCGCATCGTTCTCCTCGAGCTCATGGTCCTGATTGATCTCGCTCATTGCTCCACCTCATCCATGCGTTTGCGCCATTCTTCGTAATAGCGGGTTGCGTGTTGATCCTGAAAAGGCGCCTTCCCTTGATCTATTCGCCGCAGAAGCGCTTCAAGCCCCTCATGCACCTTTTCGTCGACCATTTTTGGATAGTGATAGGCTGCTTTATGCATCTCATATTCATCCTGATCGACAACGAACCTCTCGCCGTCTACCGTCCGGATAACATCCAAATCATAGTCAATATAGGTAAGCACATCCCCTTGCAAATAAGGCGGCGAGGCAATATTGCAATAATAGCGAACGCCTCCCTCCTCCAGCAAAGCGACGATATTAAACCACTGCCTAGGTATAAAAAAGGAAACTGCGGGGACGCGGCTGATCCATACTTTACCATCAGACTCTTGAATCGGCGTCTGGCGGTTAATGAGTACGATCATGGACTCCTCTTTATGCTCATCAGCACGCAGCTCATCCGGAACGAGCCAATTCTGCTGCCATGTACGGTGAATGTGACCGTTATGTTTGAAGCTTTTGATGACACAGTGCCGATATGGTTCCATCCCGTTCTCCTCGAAAAAAGTATATAGTAATAAGAAAAGCATATCTCACCGCCAAAAGCAATGGCGATGCAGATATGCCCTGCGTCCAATCTAACATGCAGTAAAGTTAGCGTTAACCCGCAACAATGCTCAATTTCTGAAACGATCTGATAAAATCGTTGGCAACGTAGCCCATTGATTCATACAGCGGCAGAACTGGTTCATTATGCTCGTCCGCGGTTATTAGTATCTTTGTGACATTGCGCTGTTCGAAACGCTGGCGCAATGCCTGGATAAGCGTTCTACCGATTCCTTTCCTTTGGTGGAGAGGAGAGACGGCAATTCGATAATAATAACCTTTGTTATTATCAATCGTACCGATAATCATGCCCACAATTTCGGAATTTTCGACAGCGACAAGAACTAAATCACTATCCCATGACAACTGGCGGGCAAAAGCCTCCATCGTTTGTTCGTAGCACTCTTCTGTAAGAACATCCTCGAGAAGTGCTGTAATTGGTCGGTAATCGGACAACTGGAAGGAACGAACATTCATTAAAATTACACCTTCTATACCATGTCATAGTACTGCATTTAGAATATATTACGACAAATTTTAACGAAATCCTGCTTCTATCTTTAATATTCCTTAAAAAAATTAAACAAATCATCGATTTTCTCCTGAAAACGCTTAATATTAAGCGCTTACATCGATTTAATCGGTTTTTGTGTAAACGGATACGTTTCTTAACGACTATTTTGCATAATTTTTGCAGAATGGTGTTACCCTATTGCAGGTATGTTTTTACTTCCTAACTCTTACGACTTTTGAAACAATAATGTTGATTTATTCAATCGGATAAGGGATAATGGATTTGGATAACTACATATAATTAGGAGGCTGTAAAAAATGGCACATCAACTACCTGCTTTGCCGTACGCGCACAACGCTCTTGAGCCGCATATCGATGCGACTACAATGGAAATTCACCACGGCCGTCACCATAACGCATACGTGACTAACCTTAACGCTGCTTTGGAGTCCGCTCCAGAATTGCAAAGCAAATCAATCGAAGATTTGATCTCCGATCTTGCTAGCGTTCCTGAAGCAATCCGCACTGCTGTTCGCAACAACGGCGGCGGACATGCCAACCACAGCTTGTTCTGGGAAACAATCGCTCCAAACGCAGGCGGAGCACCTACTGGCGCTCTTGCAGCAGCAATCGACAGCGAGCTTGGCGGCTTTGACACTTTCAAAGCTGATTTCGCTAAAGCAGCTACAACTCGTTTCGGCAGCGGCTGGGCATTCCTGGCAGTTGCAAACGGCAAATTGAAAGTATACAGCTTGCCGAACCAAGACAGCCCGATCATGGAAGGCGAAACGCCAATTCTTGGTCTTGATGTTTGGGAGCACGCTTACTACCTGAACTACCAAAACAAACGCCCTGATTACATCGCAGCGTTCTGGAACGTAGTTAACTGGGATGAAGTTAGCAAACGTTACGAAGCAGCAGTAAAATAATAGCGTTTTTCCTAACAGACGATGACTCATTAATTGAGTAGTGTTATGGAAATAAACTAAATAATTTAGGGTTCTTATATGATTCCCTATATGCAAAACGAGCCTTAGAAGCGATTCTATGGCTCGTTTTGTTTTGTTTGTTTTTAGTTTTGAAAAAATCGTTTGCCAGCTTTTCCTTCTTGTTTTCGGATTCACGTACTGACAACGTGGTCGTTTTGAGTCTCTGCGCTCACATGACAAGCACCAGCGCAGCTTTGCGAAGGGGCAGATGGAACTTCAGCCGTAGCTATAGCTCCCAGGCAACCGGCAGCATGATTAACGGGAAAAACTCCCGTTAATTCGAATGATTTTAGGCGAAAAAGGGAATTAGAAGGAATTTTTCCTGTTAATCTTTTCATAATGGCCCAGTTGCGGTGAAAGTGCTCTATTTAGCGGGAGATTTTCCAGTTAAATGATCAAACTTCCCTTTCTTTACAAAATTAGATGGAGGTTTTCCTGTTATTTTTCACTAGCGTTGCATTAATGTTATCTGATTCTTCATAACTTTCTGTTTTATCGAAAATTGCATATAAAAAAATCCTTTACAATAGATATGGTAGGTAGCCCTGTCCATAATCCACTGATAAGGATCAATCTCATGGACAAGCATAAGCTATTTTCTTCGTTTGGTAAATGGTTAGCGCCAATATGTACGAGAACGTTCACAGATCGGGTGTCTGAAACCCGGCAAGATAAATACGAGGCGACGAAGAGAAACGAGCAGATAGTCTCCAAATCATTCGGTTAATTACTCATGTGAACAAATTTACATAATTTATTTAAATGGAAAGAGCTACCTTTAAGAGGCGTTCGACCTTTTGGGTTTGCTGTCTGAAATACGTTTTCTTAATTTTCAGAAACATAGAGTGTCAAGGTTTATGCAACGCGAGTGTTTCACACTGTTATTTATTGATGTTTTTTGTTTCCATTTTATAACAAAAAAAAGTAATAATGAGCGTAATTGTAACTACAATAAACGCTACTCCAACTACAGGCACTTTGAAAGCTAAATAGTTAACTCCTGATAAAATAATACATACAATAGACATTAACATAGAAAATTTATAAGCTTTAATTTTTTTTTCCATTATCCTCATTACCTCCGATAAAATAGAATTCCAATAACTCATGGACTAATTAATATTGAAAAAAATAGTGCAAGAAGGAATCTTAATGAATTCCTTCTTGCTTACAAAACATATCAGGACACTAGCGTTACAATAATGTTCTCGGAATCTTCATAATACTTCGTGATTATTAAATCCGAGCACAAAAAAAATCCTTTACCATAGATATGGTAGGTTGCCCTGTCCATAATCCACTGACCGTTCTGAAAACTAGTTTTGTTTATGTATATTTTTCTATTCTGACAAGGTCGCGTTTTCCGGTTGCATCATCGAGGCAGCACTTTTGCATATCTCTCCCCCTCCAAAACTTGCGAACACCGCATGGGCGTATGCCGCATACGATACAGAAGGATATATGCCTAAACTGTTTCGTGAAGGAGACTGAGTGCTTGCATGGACTATACTTACTCTAATGAGCCACAATTTCTCGCAGATCCGCGGCAATACGCACAAGCCGGCAGCGACTGCGGCTGCGGCGGACCACGCATGATCATGCCGATGCCTTCGCCAGGCGGCGGACCTGGAGGACCGGGAGGACCGGGAGGACCGGGAGGCCCAGGTGGCTTCCCGCCAGGGACTGGGCCGGGGCCTTTCCCGCCAGGGCCAGGGCCGTTCCCGCCAGGGCCGGGGCCTTTCCCGCCGGGGCCGGGGCCTTTCCCGCCGGGGCCGGGGCCTTTCCCGCCAGGGTCGGGGCCTTTCCCGCCAGGGCCGGGGCCTTTCCCGCCAGGGCCGTTCCCTTTCCCGCCAGGGCCGTTCCCTTTCCCGTTCCCTATTCCATTTCCGATACCGTTCCCATTCCCTCCGGGGCCGCAAGCTTCTGTAACGGTCGTCATTAATGGAGGAAGAGCATTCCCGTATGTAACACAAGCGTATCGCGTACCTTTCCGTCCGGGCTTGTCAATTTATCAAGCGCTTGCTGCAACCGGCGTTGTACGTTTCAACTTTAACGGGCAAATCGTTTCCGTTAGCGGCATTCCGATTGGCGGCAATATTAGCTATCGCCTGCTGTTGAATGGACGCATTATTCCAGCAACGCTGCTAAGCTTCCCTGTTCAGCGCAATGACTCTGTCGCTCTCGAGCTCATTTTTAGACCTTTCCCGCGCGAGGAAGATAACGAATCTGAAATTTCTGACCAAAACGAAGGTTTCAACCCATCAGAAGAAATCTAAAACGAAACATCAAAATAAAGAGCTAGAGAATACCGTTACCCCCGGACGGTTTTTCTAGCTCTTTCTCTTTTGCACAGCCCATAATCAGCCTCTTACTTAATCGCCTTCCCTTTGCCGCTAATAAGCTTCAGTTGATCATTTTCGTAGCCTACCTCATAGGTAACTTGGTATTTGCTTAGCACGTTTTTACCGTCAACCCGCTCGTCCACTGAAATGACCGCAATAACGGTTGCCTTCTCTTTCTTGCTGTCATAGACATGCATATTATCAATTACGACGTTAAGCGTTCCGAGGTAACCCTCCCTGAACTTCTCGTAGCTGGTGCCTTCCTTCCAGTTGCCGCCAAGCAGCGAGTACGCATAGACGTAATCAGCATTGTTCAGACTGTCGTAGAAATGCGTAACGAGATAACCCGCGAACTCTTCTACCGAAGCATTGTCCTCCAAATCAGCCGATTCCTCTGATTGCTCAAGCTCAGGAAGCTCCGCCATCGGCTCCTTCGACCAGCCATCTGCAATCTCAATGACATTCGCTATTGGAATACTAAAGCCAATTGAGCCTTGTTCATAGCCAGCTGAGTTGATGCCGAGCACCTCGCCTGTCTTACGATCAACGAGCGGTCCTCCACTGTTGCCGGGAGCAATCGGGGCAGAGATTTGGTATAAATTGGAGTACAAATACGGTTCAATCTCAAAGCTTCTGCCTAAGCCGCTAATAATACCGGTCGTAACCGTATTTTGAAAACCAAGCGGACTGCCTACAGCAAGCACCTCGTCGCCTACCTCCGCCTTCTCATCACGAACAACCTGCAGCGGCTCCGTGCCTGCCAGAGCGGTTACGCGGACGACGGCAATATCGGTCTCCGTGCTTATGCCAATAACCTCACCGTCCAGCTCGCGCGCATCCGCCGTTTTAATTTTCACCTTGTTTGAGCCGGCTACGACATGCGCGTTCGTAATCAGATCGCCCTCCAAATTATAGAGGAAGCCTGAGCCTTGATCGCCATCTTCCGTCTCGATCATCACGACAAGCTTTTGCGTCTCGAAAATGATGTCCTTGAGCGTCTTAGTCTTTTTTTCTGCCGCAACGGCAAGCAGCGGCTTGCCTGCAAGCTGCTTAGGCACTTCGGTATGAATACCCCAGGCGGCAGCCATGCCTCCGCATACAATCAGGGTTGATGCGATGGCGCTGATCCATGCTCGTCTACTCATCTCATCGCCCCCTTTAATCCAAATACCAAGTCGCGTGATCAACGACAACGGTCGTATTTTCAACATTTATACCGTAAATGGTACTGGTGAAGCTCATTTTCTCGCCTGCATCGACGTAATCAGGTTCGGCTACTGCCGTGCCCGAGCCTACTTCTACACCTGACGCATCATAAACTTTAAACTTCACGGTAATCGAATAAATAGGCCTCGTAGCTGCGTTTTTCAGCTCCGCTGTAATCGTAAGGTCGCCAAATTCATCAAGCGTTGAATCAATCTGAATGACCTCTACAGCTGCTGTATGGTTTTTCAAATCCTCTGCTGCCGCTTGCTGCATCGCATGCTCTAACCGCTGCTGCTCCGTTTTCTCATAATCGGATTGCGCTTTATTGATCTCTTTCTCAAGCGCCGCTAGCTGCTCGTTGTCCTTGGCGTATTCCAGTGCCTTGTCCGTTACTTCTAAGGCGTCCGAGTAATGCTTGGTCTTAAGGAGAGCTTCCGCTTCCTTGAAGCTGATTTCTACGATTTTCGCCAAGATCTGCTCCTGTACGGCCGAGGCTTCGTCACCCTCTAAATGATTCGCCACATTAAGCTTTGCAGCAAGCTCATCCACCGTGTTCAAATCAACCAGCTCTTCCGTCAGCTTCATCAGTTCAAGCTGCACCTTACAATCACCCAGCTGCGCCTTCACCTTGGCATAGATTGGCTCAGAATGACCCTTCAGCTCACTCTTAAGCGGCTCTAACGACTCCTCTGCCTCTGAAAGCTTCTGCTCCTCAATCTGCTTGCCTACTGCCGCAATAGACTGGGACAGAGCAGCAACATGATCAACTACCTCTGCATCCTTCATCGCCGCAGCAAAGCCAGGACGAACGGTCAGCGCTTCCTTAAGCAGCGCCTGCGCTTCCGCATACTTACCCGCAAGCGCCTCCTCCTTCGCCTTAGCATGCAGCTGGACTACTCTATCATTAATTCCTGATTGATAGAGATAATAGCCAAACAGAGAACCCGCCGTAACAATCGCAAGCATAATGGGCACTAACCATGCCAAAATCGATCGTTTAGTGTTCCTGCTCCTTCCAGCACTAGGCAAGCTTGATTGCATGCCCGCTAATTCTCTCTCATATGAAGTCTCTATAGAAACGGCTGTCTCCGATAAAACGATAGTCTGATTCTCATAAACTGCCGCTGTCGCTTCAACTTCCATTGCGAGCAGTCTGCCACACTGGCTGCAATAGATGGCATCGTCTGTCCGCTTCTTTCCGCAATGATGGCAATACACTTCCGTTCATCTCCCAGCACATGATTCTCTCTTTACACATCTATCTATTCTATATGAAATAGTAAGTAATCTCCATTTAATTTAGTGGAAAATTTAGTTAACCAAATAAAGACAGCCCCTCATGGTTTTTGACCAGAGAAGCTGCATTTATTAACATGGATTATTTTCGATGTCGCTAATGATTGCTATCCAATTCTCGCTGCCGTCTTCATCTTCGGGATAACTCAAATGATGCGCTCATTCTCCGAAGCAATAGAAGCATATAAATGATTCAATCGTTGTGCCACCAGCGTCTCCAAGACAGCCCCTTTCAGGGATCGTTGCCTAGTTTGGAGCTGCTATTAGCTTGAAAGAAAGCGATGAAGAAGGCGGCTTACGCCTGCTCTTCTTTAATTGCCTTAAGGCGCTTCATCACGTCGTTTGAACCGCGGCCATAGTAATCATGAAGCAGATTGTATTCCGCATACAGCTTCTCGTATACCGCAACGTTCGCCGGAATCGGCTTGAACGTTTCCTCGCGCACGCGAGCCATCTTCTGGGCTGCATCGACGATGCTGTCAAAGCCGCCCTTCGCCGCGCCGGCCGCTACCGCTCCGAACATCGCTGCGCCAAGAGCAGGCGTCTGCTTCGATGCTGCAACCTTAATTTCGCGATTCGTGACATCCGCATAAATTTGCATGAGCAGCGCGTTTTTCTGCGGCAAGCCGCCGCATGCGTACAGCTCATTGACTTCTACGCCGTTGCTGTGGAACGCATCGACGATTTTGCGCGTGCCGAACGCCGTTGCTTCAAGCAGGGAACGGTAGATTTCCCATGGCTTCGTCAGCAAGGTCAAGCCTACAATCGTACCCGTCAGATCCGTATCGACCAATACCGAACGGTTGCCGTTCCACCAATCAAGCGCCAGCAAGCCGGATTCTCCAACGTTCAGCTCGCTTGCTTTGCGAGTGAGGTAAACATGGACATTCTCGCCAGCCTGCTCCGCTTCATGCAGCACATAGGCAGGTACGGATTCCTCTACGAACCATTCAAAAATATCGCCAACCGCCGATTGTCCCGCTTCATAGCCGAAGTAGCCTGGAATGATGCCGTCCTCAACGACGCCGCACATGCCTTCCACTTCCTTCTCCTCCGTGCCGAGCAGCATATGGCAGATCGATGTTCCCATCGCCATAACCAGCTTGCCTGGCGTTACTACGCCAACGCCCGGAACGGCCGCATGCGCGTCCACGTTGCCGACTGCAATCGCAGTGCCTGGCGCAAGTCCGATGCGGTAAGCGATAGCAGGAAGCAATTCGCCGGCCTTCGACCCCAAAGGAACGACCTTGCCGCGCAGCTTCGTCTCCGTCAAGCTCTCAAGGCGCGGATCAAGCGCTTTGAAAAATTCCTTGCTCGGATAGCCTTCTTGCTTATGCCACATTCCCTTGTAGCCGGCAGTACAGCTATTGCGCACGATATTGCCGGTCAATTGGCCGATAACCCAGTCTGTAGCTTCAACGAATTTGTCCGCCGTTTCATAGATCTCGGGCGCTTCATTCAAAATTTGCCAAGCTTTGGCCATCATCCACTCGGATGAAATCTTGCCGCCGTAACGCGGCACCCATTTCTCACCGCGCTGCGCAGCCATCTCGTTAATAAGATTAGCCTCGTCTTGGGCAGCATGATGCTTCCACAGCTTCACCCAGCTATGCGGATTATCCTTATAGGCATCCTGCGTGCAGAGCGGCTCTCCCGCTGCATCGATTGGAAGCATGGTGCAAGCCGTAAAGTCGATACTTAGGCCGATAACGTCGGCAGGATCAATGCCGGATTCCTTCATTACAGCAGGAACGGACAATTCCAGCACTTCTATATAATCAAGCGGATGCTGAAGCGCCCAGTCATGCTCCAGCTTAATGCCTGAGACAGGAAGCTTCTCGTCAATGACATGATGAGTATAAGGCGTAACGTGCTCCGCTAACTCTGCGCCGTTAGAGAGATCAACAAGAACCGCGCGTCCCGATTGCGTTCCGTAATCCACGCCAATTGCATATTTTTTGCTCATTATCCGAGTCCTCCTATTTTTGGCCGTAGTAGGCGTTTGCTCCATGCTTCCGCAAATAGTGACGGTCTAACAACGCTTGATCCATCGGCTGTACGCTCTGGTTAAGCTCGAACGTGTGAAGCGCCATTTTTGCCACTTCCTCAAGCACAACTGCATTATGGACCGCATTATGCGGGTCCTTGCCCCAACAAAATGGCGCATGGCTATTGACTAGCACCGAGGGTACTTGATTCGGATCGATGTTGTTTGTCTCGAACGTTTCGACGATCACGTTGCCTGTCTCCAGCTCATAGGCGCCTTTGATTTCCGCTTCCGTCATTGCGCGCGTGCAAGGCACCTCGCCGTAGAAATAGTCGCCATGCGTCGTGCCAAGCGCTGGAATGGCGCGTCCCGCTTGCGCCCAGCTTGTCGCCCAAGGCGAATGTGTATGAACGATTCCGCCAATCGCTGGAAATGCTTTATACAATAACACATGCGTTGCCGTATCCGAGGAAGGGCGGAGGCTGCCTTCAACAACGTTGCCCTCCAAATCCACAACAACCATTTGCTCTGCTTTTAACTCCTCATAAGGGACACCGCTCGGCTTAATGACTGCATAGCCGGACTCCCTATCTATGCCGCTTACGTTCCCCCAAGTAAATGTGACTAATCCGTATTTCGGAAGATCCATATTCGCTTCCCAAACCGCATGCTTCAACGTTTCCAACATGAGAATTGTACACTCCCTTCAAACTAGCATTCATGCGCCTGCCCATTTTCACTTATACGGACATCACAATTGAATAGCTCTGTTTTTATTATATGTTGTACGTACAAGTGTGTCACGTGTTTTTTTGTTGATGAATAGCCTCAGTTGTAACGGTCAGCGCAGGATTAGCTTTTGGGAGGCTGCGTCGATTCACGGATTACGAGCTGCGGATCATAAACCTTGTCCATCGACTGGCGACGCTGCTGCTTCTCCACCATGCCGAGCAGCATGACGACGGCGTCTGCTCCCATTTCGGTTTTCGGGTGGGAAATGGTCGTCAGCTTCACCTCTGTAGCGGTTGCCAGGTTCGAGTCATCAAAACCAACGATTGATAAATGCTCTGGCACTGCAAGGCCGATTTGCCGCACGACATCGAGCATCCTTACGGCAAGCTCGTCATTGTAGCAAATAATAGCGGTCGGGCGCTGCTCCTGCTCACGCTGAAGCAGCGCGGACAGCGCCTGCGCCGGTTTGTCTTGCTTCTCCTCCGTAGAGTAGCGAAGCAAATAATCCGGCGGAACCGTCAATCCCTGCTCACGATGGGCTCTTAGAAAGCCGCGCATCCGGTGAACGCCTTGAAAATCATCGGTTTTGAAAAATCCGGCGATACGCGTATGACCAAGCTTAATGAGATGCTCTGCCGCGCGGTAGCCCCCCAGCTCATCGTCAACCCGGAGGCATGGCGCATCCACGTCGCTGTAACGCTCATTGAGCATAATATAAGGAATTTTGAGCGCATCCAGCGCCAAAAAATAATTGAAGTTCGGATTTCCCTCAGCACTCTTCGTCGGCTCGATAATCAGTCCGGTCAGCGGCTCGCGAAGCATCGACTCCAAGCTGTCCTTCTCTTTCTCCTTTTCATTATCGGTGCTTGCGAGCAGCAATCTTGCGCCAACCGCGCGCAGGCTCGACTCAACACCCCTAACAATAGTAGGGAATATATAATCCGATATATGCGTCGTAATCATCCCGATCGTCATCCCTTGCGACGAATTCTTCCGCTCCGGCGCCGACTGGTCGGATACGAACGTTCCTTTCCCTTGGGCGCGATAGAGCCACCCCTCCTGCTCCAAATCGCCTAGCGCCTGCCGGACGGTTTGGCGGCTCATTTCGAACTGCTTGCTAATCTCGTTCTCCGATGGCAGCTTATCATGCGGCTTAAACTGCGCCGTGACGATCCAGGATAAAATTTGCTGCTTTAATTGCATATATTTGGGCGTTTGCTGTTCCTTCACTTCACACCTCAGCTCCGTTAGTTGTATGCCAGTAGTATATCATATGCTTAACTTGTACGTACATGATCTTATCGCTGCTGATTGCTGTACAATAAAATGTGAAAAAAGCCGCCCAGCGGCGGCCTTCAAATTACATCGTTATGCGTTCGTCTCTTTCAGCCTCTCCAGCAAATACTTTCTGACCTCATCGCCTAGATCAGCACGATCTAATGCAAAATCGATCGTAGCCTGCACGAAGCCGAGCTTATCGCCGACATCATGTCTGCGGCCATCGAAGCGGTAGGCTGATAACGAGGCTATTAGATTTAATTGCTGCAAGCTGTCCGTCAGTTGGATTTCCCCTGCCTTCCCCGGCGTCGCTTTCTCCAGCAGGTCGAAAATGACGGGGTCGAGGACGTAGCGCCCGACAACCGCATAGTTGGATGGAGCTTGTCCTTGCGCCGGCTTTTCGATAATATCGCGGACGCGCGCAACCTGCTTGCCGCGCTCGATGTCTACGATTCCGTACTTATGCGTTTGATCCCAAGGCACTTCCATGACGGCAACGACGGACGAGTTCTGCTGCTCGTACACATCCATCATTTGGCGCAGGCAAGGCGGATCAGATTTTAAAATATCATCGCCAAGCAATACGGCGAACGGCTCGTCCGCAATGAAGCGGCGCGCGCACAGCACAGCATGGCCTAGGCCCAGCGGCTCCTTTTGACGAACGTAGTAAATATCCGCAAGCTGCGATATTTTGCGAACCATATCCAGCATTTCCTCGTTGTGACGGGCCTCCAGCTCCATTTCAAGCTCAGCCGATTTGTCAAAATGGTCCTCGATCGCCCGCTTGTTGCGGCCGCTGACGATTACGATGCTTTCAATCCCGGATTGGACCGCCTCTTCTACTATATATTGAATGGCTGGCTTATCGATGATCGGGAGCATTTCCTTCGGCTGCGCCTTCGTAGCCGGCAAAAACCTGGTGCCCAGCCCCCCGGCAGGTATGATCGCTTTCCGTATCCGCTTCTCCATTCTAGCTTCTCCCCCACATCGTTACATTACACACAATTGCTCCCTTCATCATAACGTTTCTCCCCTTATTTATCCACGCTTTGTAACATTAAAAGCTAGGCAGGCGGCGCAGTTGAAGCCGAATAATAAAGCTTGCGCCGTCAAGCTGGTCTGGGCCCGGGTCGAGCATCATGCTGCCGCCGTGAATTCGTTTATGCATCCAGCTTACAATATGAACATGAACGTTACATGAACGATGCATGAATGATGCATGAACCGTATTGACTTTGAAATTAGATTGTAATAATTTTAAAGTAGGATTTATTATCTCAGAGCATTTCGAGCATTTTTAACTGGAGGAGAATATAGATGACTTATAAAACGATTATTATCGGTACAGGTCCTGCCGGACTCACATCTGCTATTTATTTGGCCCGTGCGAACATGGAGCCGCTCGTTATTGAAGGCTGGCAGCCAGGCGGTCAGCTTACGACTACAACGGAGGTTGAGAATTTCCCAGGCTTCCCTGACGGCATCCTTGGCAGCGAGTTGATGTCCAACATGCGCAAGCAAGCGCAGCGCTTCGGCGCTACATTCAAAACAGGCTCCGTGAAGAGCGTAGACTTCAGCAAACGTCCTTATACGCTTGACGTGGAAGGCATCGGCGAGCTGCAGGCGGAATCGATCATTATCTCAACCGGCGCTTCGGCTAAGTACTTGGGCATTCCAGGCGAGCAAGAAAATATCGGACGCGGCGTAAGCACTTGCGCTACCTGTGACGGCTTCTTCTTCCGCGGCAAAAAGATTATCGTAGTCGGAGGCGGCGACTCCGCGATGGAGGAAGCCGTATTCCTTACCCGCTTCGCTTCCGAAGTAAGGCTTGTGCATCGCCGCGAAGACCTTCGCGCTTCAAAAATCATGCAGGACCGCGCTCGCGCCAACGACAAAATCGTATGGAGCCTAAACCGCACACCGCTTGAAGTAGCTGCAACTGGCATGGGCTTGCAAGGGTTGAAGGTGCGCAATAATGAAACGGGTGAAGAAGAGCTTCTCGAGACAGACGGCGTATTTGTTACGATCGGCCACACGCCGAATACAAGCTTCCTTGGCGGCCAAATCGATACCGATGAGCAAGGCTACATTATCGTGAAGCCAGGCACTTCGGAGACGAATATCCCAGGCGTATACGCCTGCGGCGACGTTCAAGACCGCACTTACCGTCAAGCGATTACCGCTGCGGGAAGCGGCTGTATGGCTGCTCTTGATTGCGAGCGCTACTTGGAATCACAAGCGCATGAAGAGGTTCATGCCTAAACTTTTTTTGCAAAGCGACTAGTGCAATACGTGCAAATTATGTATAATAAAAGGGTTGAGAGTTACAATAGAAAGGCAATGCTACCGCAACCATATGTTCACAATATGCTTCGCGCAAGCGGCGCCTGAACGTGTTATGGGACAAGGTACAACCTCGGCTTTATAAGCAGAGGTTGTACCTTTTTTCGCGTTTTCATCCTGTTTTCCACACCATTTTTTAGGAGCGATTCATGATGTTATTAGAAGCTGTATATCACAGACCAAAACAAAACTGGGCTTACGCCTACGACGGCAAAACGCTGCATCTCCGCTTGCGCACCAAAAAAGACGATGTCGCGGCTGTAGAAGCAATCGTCGGCGACAAGTATGCATGGGATCAAACCATCACAACTGTTCCGATGCGTATTTTTTCTTCCGATGCGCTGTTCGACTATTGGGAAACGGCCGTTATTCCGCCTTTTCGCCGGCTGCGCTATGCGTTCCGCTTAACGAGCGGTGCTGAGACGATTCTTTTCTCGGACAAAGGCTTTGAGCATACGCTTCCTGATAACTCCAATTCATTTTTCGACTTCCCTTATATTAATCCGATCGACGTGTTCGAGCCGCCGGCTTGGGTGAAGGATGCTGTGTTCTATCAAATCTTTCCGGAGCGGTTTGCGAACGGTGATCCGTCGCTGAGTCCTGAAAACGTACTGCCATGGGGCGGCGAGCCGACTCCTCAAAACTTTTTTGGCGGCGACCTGCAGGGTGTAATCGATCATTTGGATCATATCTCCGAGCTTGGCATAAATGCCGTTTATTTCACGCCGCTGTTCGAAGCGACGACTAACCATAAATACGACACGCAGGACTATATGAAGGTTGATCCTCATTTTGGAACAAACGAGAAGCTGAAGGAGTTGGTAGATGCTTGCCATGCTCGCGGCATTCGCGTCCTGCTTGATGCGGTATTCAACCACTCAGGCAAAACATTCCCGCCATTCGTCGATGCGCAAAAGAACGGCCAGCAGTCAAAGTATGCGGATTGGTTCTACGTTCGGGAGTGGCCGCTGCAGGTCGTGGACGGCGTCCCTTCTTATGAGACGTTTGCCTTCGAGCCGCTTATGCCGAAGCTGAACACCGAGCATCCGGAAGTGAAGCAATACTTGTTCGAGGTTGCGCGCTACTGGATCGAGGAGATCGGCATCGACGGCTGGCGCCTTGACGTAGCTAATGAGGTTGACCATCAGTTTTGGCGTGAATTCCGCAAGACGGTGAAAGACGTCAATCCGGAAGCGTACATTTTGGGCGAAATTTGGCATGATTCGATGATGTGGCTGCAGGGCGATCAATTCGATGCGGTCATGAACTATCCGTTCACGAATGCGGTGCTAGATTTCTTCGCCTATCAGACAATCGACGCAACTTCCTTCGCCAATGCCATCGGCACACAGCTTGCAGCCTACCCGCAGCAGGTGACGGAATCGGCCTTCAATTTGCTCGATAGCCACGACACGCCGCGGCTGCTTACGATCTGCGAAAACAACACGGAAGCGATGAAGCTGTCTTCGTTGTTCCAGCTGACCTACCCGGGCACCCCATGTATTTATTACGGGGATGAGGTAGGGATAAATGGCGCGGGCGATCCTGGCTGCCGCAAATGCATGGTGTGGGACGAGGTTGAGCAAAACACCGAGCTGCTTCACTTCTATAAGTCAGCGATTGGTCTTCGCCACCGCTACAATGCGCTTCGCAGTGCGGACATCCGCTTCGTACATGTCGGCGCAGCAGATGGCACCTTAGTGTATGAACGCCGCGATGGCGAGCAGCGCCTGCTTGTTGCGCTGAATGCACGCGGTGAAGAGGCAGACCTTAGCTTCATGATAGAGGCGGCGCCGGCTGACCTCGAAGCGGCTCCGCATGCTGTCGCATTCACAGGTTTCGGAAGCAGTGAGGTGTCTGCTGTTGTTGCTGCAACAGAGATAAACGCAGCACCAACTGAAGCTTTGAAGGCTGAGGTTAACACTGTCACAGCCGATGCTCCCGAGGAGTTGAACACCAATGCTGTTCATGCGAATGACTCGGATGCTAATGCTGTCGAGAGTAGAGATAACGTATCTACTTGGTCAGTGCTGCTTTCGAGCATCAGCGAATTTACAGAAGGCACTGCTGTTGCAAGCAATGCCCACGGCAAGCTGCAATTGAAACTGCCAGCTTACGGCTTCGCAATATTGGAGCAGACCGCAGTATAGATTGTCCTATCGAATCTAAGCAGAAGCAGGGCAGTCCATTTGATGGACTGCCTCTTTTCTTCGAGTTGCCACCCATTTCACGCTGTAAGCACGCATGCGTGCGCAGACCGCCACCAAATCAACAGCCCCTTATTCACGACGATAAATCTGCAAAAACAAATCAACCAATCTCGCTTTATCTTTTGATCCTTATAAGTATTATGTTTTATTTTTAACTTGCTTTTGCAATTGAGCGATTTGCTTCTGCATCTGCTCGATCTGCAATTGCACTTGCTGCTGTTCGCGCTGTTTATCTTGCTGATCCTTTTGTGATTGATTCTGAGACTGCTGTTCTTGCTCCAGCGCCATCGCTTGCCCTGCAGTCGTGACAATGTCCCCAGCCGTAACAAGCAGCTGACCAATAAACTGAATGATATCCGGTAGATTCTCACTATTTTCAAAAATGTCAAAAATAATATTATCTCTGGCTTTTCCGCTCTTTACGCCTTTCCCAAGATCGTCACGGTTGTTTCGGATAGGAATCCCTCATTTCATAAAAGCGATGCTATAATAAATTATTCATCATCGTTTATTTGGGTGCCTATAGACAATCGTGTATCATTCATGACATAATAACTTAAACGATTAAGTTGATAGGTTTTATACTTACAAGGAGCTGCATTCCCATCAAAAAAGCCACGCTTAAGGATATAGCAAAAGCTGCCCAGGTTTCTGTCGCTACAGTAAGCTATGTGCTCAACAACGTTACAAACCAGACGATCCCCGAAGAGACCAAATGCCGTGTGCTTGATGCTGCCAAGCAATTAAACTATGTGCCGAATCTTGCAGCAAGGTCGCTGGTGAAGCAAAAGTCGGGGCTAATTGGCATCCTCATCAACCGGGCAAACAATGAAGGCATCTGGAAACAGCTTCGTTATGCCACATTTATTAATCGGCTTGAGCGCTTGCTGACGAATCGAGGCTACCATGTCGTACTCTCCAGTCTAGATGCGTTGAATCCAAAGCTCGATGTGATATCGGAACGAAAATTAGACGGCGTATTTGTTATAGACGTTAAGAGCGAGAATTTTCATCTCATATCCAGCCATTTCTCGGTAGGTGTACCGCTCATTGTTATTGACAGTATCATTGATGATGCCTTGTTTTATAAAATGAATTTTGATTATAAAGATGCTTTTGCTCAGGCTAGAACTTCCTCAGTTCTCAATCCAACCTATATCATTATGGACAGCTTCAACAATACAGAGCTTACCCAGTCTATTTCAAGCAGCACCGGCATTGATCCAAGCATGGTTCATATGATGGAAAATGAAGAGAAGCTCAAGCGCTTTCTTGAACAACATGCGGAAAAAGAAGGGATTGTTCTCAATGAGTTCATCGGGGTGCTTGCAGCAAAGTATGTTAATTCGCCTAAGCTAACGGTCATTTGTACGGCAGATTGCCCTGACATCCTTCCAGCAGCGGTAACTCGGATTCAGTATCATAATCGAAAGCCCGAAGAAGCCTTTCAGTTGATGATGACGCTTCTAGACAATCCAATGCATGGACCTGAGCATAAATATATCGAAGTCAAAGCGAGTTCAATCGCGGGATGTGAATCAAGCAACCACCTTAACGCAGAGTAATCTCTGCCTTTTTCTCCACCAACTTAAACGATTAAGTGAAATGGTTAAAAACTATGCAGGGGTTGATAAAACGGTTCTTGCCGCAGCAGACTTGCTGCCGCTTTGCATCATTATAAGGAGGATCAACCATGCTTGAACTAGCTAAAAATGCTGATTCCAACGTCCCCCCCGCCCCGCAGCAAAATGCCAGTACAACGTCCATTTGGCGCAACCGGTCGTTTATGCTCGTCTTCTCCAGCTATAGCTTATCGCTGCTCGGAAATACATTCCATAGCATCGCATTAAACCTGTGGGTGCTGCAAACGACCGGCAGCGCCAAGCTGATGTCGGCCGTGCTCATTACCCACCTCGTCATCAGCATGCTGTTCGGTTCCTTCGCGGGTACGATTGCGGATCGCACCGACCGCCGCACCTTGATGTGGGTGACGGATATCGTTCGATTTATTCTTGTAGCCGCCATCGCCGTTCTTATTTATTTGCCGAATGTGCCATTTATTTTTATCGTTTTATTAACCGGACTTGTGGCGTTCGCAGGCGTATTTCGGACGCCTGCCTTCCAAGCCTCGCTCATCGAAATTGTAGGTAAAGAGCAGCTGACTAAGGCGGTAGGCGCGATCAGCATTTCCGATAATATCATTCGAATATCCGGTTTCGCGCTTGGGGGCATTGCCGTAGCCGCATTTGGCGGGGCTTTTGCGATTGCAATCGATGCCGCAGCCTTTCTGCTGTCGGGCATTCTACTCTTATCAGCAGGCAAGTTCCCTTATACAGCGGTCAGGGATAAATCAAAGCCGCAAGCCTCTTTTAAAGAAGATCTCACAGCCGGCTTCCGCTATGTGTGGCATGATCCTTTTGCGAAGGGCGTCATTATTTTGCTGCCGCTCGTGATGTTCTTCTTTCTATCCACCTTCATGCTTATTCAGGTGATGGCGGTTCAGGTGTGGCAGGCAAAGCCTTTTGTATTTGGGCTAATGGAGGCCTGTATTCCGCTCGGTTATGTGTTAGGCTCTATTTTGATCATGAGACTTGATGCACGCTTGAAAAGAAGAGGAATTTGGATCATCGGGAGTATGATCCTGATGGGGCCTTTATTCATCGTTATTTCACTGCTGTCCTCTGCTGCTGCTGCGCTGCCGGTTATTCTGCTCGTCGGCTTCCTCTTCTCATTCAGTACGACGATTATCTTTATCGGGCTGCGAGCAGCGATTGATCCTTCGATGCAAGGCAGAGTATTTGGGCTAATAGGCGCTTTAACCAGCGTTGCACCGCCTGTTGGGTTAGCCGTATTCTCTACCTTATCCGATATTTACGGCCCAGCCGTCATTATTGCCATTAGCGGAGCATCGATGCTTATTATGGGGCTCTTCGCATACAGTCGATTGAAGTCCTTACGCGAATTCAACTAAATCGTTATCCCTTTAATGAGCCCGCTAGTGCCCCGGAAATGAAATAACGCTGCAAGAAAATAAATAAAATGATCATTGGCAAAGCCGTCACGATGACACCAGCTAGGAGTAAATCATTTCTGTTTTGTGTAATTAACAGGAAAATTTCCATCTAATTCCTTGATATGACTTTAGTTCGTTCATTTAGCTGGAAAAACTCCCGTTAATTGGATCACTTTCACCGAAATAGGGTCAAAAGCGAGATATTAACGGGAGAGAATCCATCTAAACCTGATTTTTTCCAAAAAATACTTGAAATAACGGGAGTTTTTCCCGTTAATGCTGGCTCTAGAGGACTCAGCCCCATGAATGATTGAATCCGAGACTAAAGTAAAGAAGAACCGGGGATCCTGCCGATTCCTGCTTCGTGGCTTGCCATAGGCAAGCAGCCTGGAGGTGGAAGACTTTCGCTTGCCCACAATCTCATGAAGCCAAGCAGCCATAGAACTAAATAGAAAAATAGCGGTACAGGAATAGCCCCCTGTACCGCTATTTTTCCACTTCCAACATTCCATTCAAAGCGAGCAATCTTCCCAGCGAGCATACTGCTTTTGGGACAGCCTCTTCAATCGTTTTATCTCAAAATAACGGTGCTGTACGCTGGCAGCGTCAGCTTGCTGCCATCCAGCTTCGCACCGTCGTTAGCTGCACGTGCAAGCTCCTTGAACTCGCCATACGTTTTCGATGGCTGTAATTCGGTCGTTTGCGGCTCGCCTGATAAATTATGCACGACGAGCAACCGTTCACTAGCGATAACGCGGACATATGCACTCAGCTTCTGGTTAGCAGGCGCAAGCTTAAACGCCGCTATTCCCCCATCGCGCAAGGCAGGCTCCTCATTCCGCCACTTGATCAGCTCGCGATAATGATTCAGCATCGACTGCTCATCATCCGATTGAGCTTCGACTGAAACCGAAGACGCATCCGCATTGAAGCGTGATTGCTCCCATGTCGTCTGCCCTTCGCCTCCGCTTGCTGCGCTGTACCACAGCATAGGCTCGCGAATATACTCATCCGGCTTAGCGCCTTTCATGCCAAGCTCCTCGCCATAATAAAGATATGGCGTGCCCGGAAGTGTAAGCAGCATAGCAGCGGCCATCTTCGCATGATCGACATTGCCGCCGAGTACAGTCATGGCGCGGTTTTGATCATGGTTGCTTAGGAATGGTGCATCTACGAATGTTCCGCCTGAAGACTTCTCGTATACGCCATATGCACGGCCTAAGGAGAAAGCCAGATCCGCATCCTGCTCCGAGCTCACCGCACTAAGCAAACGGCCGGCTAGGTCAAAGTGGAAGGCCGAGTTCAGCGCTTGATCGAAGTAAGGCGCGATAACGGTCAGTGAATCCCATACCTCGCCGATCAAATAAGCATCCGGCTTCACTTTGCTCATGCCCTCGCGAAACTCCTGCCACCAAATCTTGTTCTTCGCCTGAATCTCAGGCTTGCTTGCTGTAGAAGCAAAATCGCCATAGATATGCTTAGCTGCATCAAGACGGAAGCCGTCTAGACCCTGGTCAAGCCAATATTGGCCGATTTTGACCATTTCCTCGCGCACCTTCGGCTCATCGAAGTTGAGGTCCGGCATGCCTTCCCAGAAGACGCCCAAATAGTTAAGGCTGCCATAGCTATGCCATGGGTCGCCTCCTACCGCGCCATCCGCTCTTACCTGTTCGCCCGGCTTCGCAAAAGTATACCAGCTGCGGTAAGTGCTGTTCTCATCCGCAAGTGCTTCCTTAAACCAAGGATGCTCCTTGCTCGTATGATTCACGACAAGATCCATAATGACCCTGATACCGCGCTTATGCGCTTCATCCAATAGCTTTTTCAAGTCATCCAGCGTGCCGTACTCCGGATTAACCGCGTAATAATCGGTTGTATCATAGCCGTGGTAGCTGGGCGAGGCATTAATCGGCATAAGCCAAATGCCGCTCACGCCAAGCTCCTTCAAATAATCAAGCTTGGCGGTTACGCCATTCAGATCGCCAATCCCGTCGCCATTCGTATCATAGAAGGAACGGACGAATATTTCATAATACACGCCGCCAGGCTGCTCATCTACTTGATAAGAGGCAGCGACCGGCTCTCCGCTTTGTTCTGCCGCTTCTTCCGATAGCTCAGCAGTCGGTTTCCCGTTATTGCTTCCTTCATCTGAAGAGCAAGAGGCGAGCACGGCAAGTAAAATCGAACCGAGCAAAATCGTTGCCGCATTACGCATACGTTTATGCTTCATCCCTTTATCCTTTCGAAGCGCCGGACATCAGCCCTTGTACAAGGAAGCGCTGCAGGAAGACGAACAGCAGCGTAATCGGAATCGCAATCAAAACCGCTCCCGCAGCGAACAGCGTAAAGTTACTGTTCTGGTAGGAGTTGACGAGATCCCACATGCCGACCGCAAGCGTCCAGTTGTCTTTACTCCGAAGCACCAGTCTCGCAAAGATAAAGTCAACCCATGAGCCAGTGAACGTAGTCAGCGCCACATAGGTCAGCATCGGACGCGACAGCGGCAGCATGATTTTCACAAACACTTGAAGATGGGACGCCCCGTCGATCCGAGCCGCTTCATCAAGGCTCCGCGGAATCGTATCGTAGAACCCTTTGACAACGAAGCCTCCGAGCACTGAGCCCGCTGAATATACGATAATGAGCGCAGCATGCGTATCTAGCAGGTTAAGCTGCAGCAAGAAAATGAAGATTGCGATCATGCTCATGAAGCCCGGGAACATGCCGAGCACAAGCATAATCGTCAGCGTCATCTTGCGCCCGCGGAAGCGGAAGCGCGACAACGCGTACATGCTGAGCGTGACTAGGATCGTAGAGAAGATCATCGTCAGCGTCGCAATTTTCAAAGTGTTCATATACCAAACCCCATAACGGAAGCTCGGGCTTGTGAACAGCTCTTTATAGTGAACCAAAGTGAACGTTTCCGGAATGAGACTTTCGCTAAATAGAGCCGTACCCGGCCGAAGCGAGGAAAGCAGCACCCAAAGAGCAGGATAGACAGCACAGATTGCTATACCGATCAGAATGATATAGCTAAGCGTCAGACGCACAACATTTGCGGTTTTGCGGCCCATTTTCATTGAATCATATCCTCCTCTTTAAATGACCGCGAGCGGCGATAGTTGTAAATGGAGAACGACGCCACGATGATAAAGATGATGATGCCGATCGCAGATGCCATATTGAATTGGCTATTGTTCAGCGTAAGCTTATACAGCCAGGTTACAAGCAAGTCGGTGCTGCCTGCATATTGATAATCCCCTTTTACCGGATCACCGTTCGTCAGCAAGAAAATAACGTTAAAGTTATTCATATTGCCTGCAAACTGCGCGATCAGAATCGGAGCGGTAGAGAACAAGACAAACGGCAGCGTAATGATACGGAATTTCTGGATGCCAGTCGCCCCGTCTACATCAGCCGCTTCGTACAAATCTTTAGGAATAGCAGTCAATACGCCGAGAATTAGAACCATCGATACCGGAATACCAATCCACATATTAACGATAATAACGGTGACCTTCGCCCAAAATGGATCAGTGAGCCAAGGCAGCTTGCCCATGCCGAAGTAGCTTAAGTATTGGTTGATCGGACCAAATTGTCCGTTGAACAAGTTTTTCATAACGAGCAAGGAAATAAGCTGCGGAATCGCGTACGGAATGATGAACAGCGTCCGCCATAGCTTTTTGAAACGAATTCCCTTCTGCTCAATGAGCAAAGCAACGAGCAAACCGCCAAAATAGGTCGTTACCGTTGCGATAATCGCCCATACGATCGTCCATGTAAATACGCCCACGAAGGTATGGCTCCATGTCTTGAGCGTCAGCAGGTTAGCAAATGTTTGAAAGCCTACCCAGTCAACCAGCTTAGCTGGCGGAATATGATCAGGCGACGCATAGTTGGTAAACGCAAGCATGACCATGAAGATAATCGGCATGATCGTTAGAAACAAAACGCCCAGCGCCGGCAGCGTAAGCATCAAGTGCGGAAAATTGCGATCCGTCAAATATGCCAGCGTTTTGCGGAAGCTTGCAGGCATGACTCCTTCATCTCTTTGATTGCCGTTCCGATATGCATCGCGGATATTCATAACATAGATAATGACAAAAAGGATGAATAAAATTATCGTAATTAATCCGCTTATTAATAGAAAGATCGAGTGATCTCCTTCTACACGAACACTGATTTTGCCTATTTTCTCAAGACCTTGCGTTTTTTCCCCGAGTGTTACAACGCCCCAGATAGCTCTCCCTAAATTCGGAACAAAATACATTAGCGCTGCCGCTTCGACAACGAGCATAATTAAACCTTTTATTATTTGGCGGTTATACAATTGGCCAAGACCCATTACGAGTAACGACAATATAGCCGCGGTGCTGCGATGACGATTCATCCCGCCTGGCTCCCTTCCTTTCATATAAAAAAACATCTTGCCGCAGCTATTGACAAAGCGGCTTATAAACATCGGTTTACCCGCCGAACGGATTCGGCGGGTAAACCCAATTAGATGATATTATTTTGCTGCTGCTGCGCCATTGTTTGCATCTTTGATTTGTTGAACAGCATTGTCGAGCGCTTCTTTTGCATCCTTGCCGGAGTTCCATACGTCAGCAAAAGCTGCGCCGATCGGGCTCCAAACGTTGCCCATTTCAGGGATGGATGGCATTGGCGTCGATTGGTTGAATTGCTCCAGGAAGCCCTTAACAACTTCGTTGCCTTGTACTTTAGGATCTGCTGCTGCTTCAATGTTCGCAGGGATTGCACCCGTTAGCTCAAAGTTTTTCAACTGTGCTTCTTTAGTCGAAGCATAGTAGGAGAATAGACGAGCTGCGTTCGGGAATTTCGAGAATTGGTTAACATACCAAGCTTTAATGCCGGAGAAAGAAGATGCCGGTTGGCCGTTAATGCTTGGCAATGGAGCTACGCCGAAATCAATTCCTGCGTTTCTGTAATCGCCAATCGTCCAAGGACCGTTAATATCCATCGCTAGCGTTCCGCCAATGAACAAGCCTTTTTTAATATCGTAGTTGATATCACCGGAGTTCAAAGGCAAGATGCTGTCTTTCAGGGATCCGTAGTATTTCAGGCCAGCGATTGCGCCTTCTGTGTTAAGACCGATATCTTCTTTGTTTTGACCTTTATCGCCATATACATAGCCGCCAGTGGAGATGAACGGGTAGCTGAAGTAGAAGTTGCCTACATCCCACATCAAGCCGTATTTGTTGTTTTTAGTGTCGTTGAACGTTTTGGAGAACGCTACAACCTCATCGAACGTTTTTGGAGCTTCTTTGATTAGCGCTTTGTTATAAAATAGTGCATAGGTTTCAACTGAACGCGGGTAGCCGTAAAGTACGCCGTCATACGTTACCGCATCTACAGCGATTTCGGAGTTCGCGCTTTTGGATTGCTCTTCGTAGTAATCATTTGGCAAAACCAATCCAGCTGTTACAGCTTTACCAAGGTTATCATGCGGGAATAATACAACGTCTGCGCCTAGACCGGCAGGACCGTCTGTAACGAGCTTGTTAACTTGTTCGCCTGCGCCGATTTCCTCGAATTTAATTTCAATGCCGTATTTTTCAGTAAATTCCTTCGCGATTGCTTCAACGAATGGACGCTCTTCTTTACTTTCCCATACGAGAAGCGAAGCGCCCTCTTCAGGAACGATCTCTTCTGCTGCTTCAGCACCTTTATTTGTGTTGCCCGCTGTATTGTTCGCTGGAGCATTCGTTGCGTTGCCAGCATTTTCTGCGTTGCCGCCTTTGTTCGATCCGCATGCGGAAACAATAAGCAAGGCTGCTATTAATGACATTACAAACCACTTTTTCATGCTAGGTATCCCCTTCCATAATGTGTTACATGCCTTTTTTTGAACTAGCGCCTTCCAAACAATTCCTTTAGCCCACTTTCATAAAATGCCGGCTTCATACAAACAATATGCGGTAGAATTTGATACGCCATGCCTATAAAAGGCATAGAAACTAGCTTGCGCAAACGTTTGTACAAGAACCGCTAAAAAATGCTTTGAAATCGGTATATTAACCGATTCGCCATTTTTTAAGACTATAAAATTGTCTTGTAAGCGTTCTATTCGTGTTTTCATCATACAACAGCGCATGCGATTTGTTAAAACGTTTGCACCGTTCAATTTTCCAGAGAAATAATACGTTAGCTTTCATTTTCGCCTATTTTCTCGATCTGCTTCAGTTTTTTATCATTTGTATAACGCTTTCCTAAGATATATATTTACTTTTAGACAACAGTTGCATTAGGATGAAGCATATTAGCACATGCACAAATGATTGCGCGATGGGGGCTCAACTATATATGGTAACCATTAAAGATATTGCAAAAGCAGCCGGAGTATCGCCTTCAACTGTATCCAGGGTCGTTTCGAACCACCCTCGTATAAGTAAGGCAACTACCCAAAAGGTGAAAAGAATAATGGAGGATATGGGCTATCATCCGAATGTGATGGCGAAGAGCCTAGTATCTAAGACAACCCGGACATTAGCCATCATGCTGCCTCGTCCTGCGGAAGAGCTGTTCCAGGATTTTTTCTTCGGAGAGCTGCTTCGCGGAATACTAACTCAATCCACGCGTGCAGGCTACGATATGCTGCTTACTGCTGCCACTTCTCCCAGCGATGAGACTGAAACGATATCCCGCCTTGTGTTTGGCCGCAGAGTCGACGGCGTCATTTTACTATCCTCGAGGGTGAATGACCCTTTAATCGATCTATTGAACAAGCATAACTTTCCTACTGTTTTAATTGGCCGTACAGAGGATCGCCCTAACATCCTATCTGTCGACAATAACAATGAGCTGGCTGCTTATGATGCTACTCAGCACTTAATTTTACAAGGCCATGAAAGAATCGGCTTCGTCAGCGGTCCTCCTTCATTGACTGTTGCGCATGACCGGATGCAAGGGTATCGCAGAGCGATGCAAGAGGCTGGTCTGCCCGTCAAATCAGAATGGATTGTGGAAGGCGAGTTTTTGCAGCAAAGCGGCTATCGTGCGATGTCATTTATGATGAGCTTGCCCGAGCGGCCTAGCGGCCTTGTCGTCATTGACGATGTTGTCGGCTTCGGCGTATTGCGCGGCTTGACTGAGCTTGGCTACAAAGTTCCCGATGATCTCAGCATTGTAAGCTTCAATAACATCGCCCTATCCGAGCTTGCAACGCCTCCAATCAGCTCTATCGATATTGGAACCTACCAGCTTGGCTACACCGCTTCGCAAATGTTAATCCGATTAATTCAAGAAGAAAGCGTGCATCAGAACCGCATGATCATTCCGCACAGGCTGATCGTTCGCGAATCTTCTATTCAAACCGTATCCAAAAGGAGCTGACGTCATGTCAAATAAAAAACCGTTTTTAGTAGATGCCATTATCGGCAATTCCAAGTTTCTCGCATCGCTTGGCCGCACAGGCAAAATGTACCGCTTGTGGTGGCCGAACATCGATCTGCCGCAGCATGTGGATGCTATTCGCACCGGTATTCAATGGGACCAATCCCCCGTAACTTGGTTTGATGAAGAGGCGGATGGCTGGAAGCATGAAGCTAAATACATCGACAAAACGAACATTTTTAGCGTTAATGCTCGTTCCGAGCAGCAGCTTGTTCAAGTCGGAAGCGTCCACCTTGCTGTTCCTGGCCAAGATATTATCGTTCGTGAATATACTTTCCATAACAGCAGCGATCAGCCTGTTTCCTTCTCGTTTATCGTTCATTCTACCTTCCTAGTCAGCGAAAATCAGCTGTACAATACGACAATGTTTAACGCCGCTAATGACTCCTTGGTTCACTTTCGCCATAAGTACTATTTTGCGCTTTCGAGTGCAAACGTATGCACAGGTTACCAATCCGGACTTGCTTGGGATATGGCTGGGCAAGGCGAGCTAAACGGCAAAAACATTGATATGAGACCAGACGGCGCTTTAAAATGGCGCATCGACGAGTTAGCGGCCGGTGCTTCCGTGACGATTCCCGTCTATCTAACTGCCGGGCATGATGAGGAAACTGTACTGCAACAAATGCGGACTGCAAAAAGCAAGCCAAGCTCGGAATGGATCGCCGAAACAGCAGCTTACTGGAATGAATTTTTGGCTGAAGCTGCACCATGTCCTCTTCCTGACACCGAAATTTCGGAATTATATGACCGTTCCTTGCTTATGTTTAAGCTCATGTCCGATGAGCAAACCGGAAGCATCATTGCCGCTCCCGAATTCGATGAAAATTTTGCGCGCTGCGGCGGATATTCCTACTGTTGGGGACGAGATGCCGCATTCATTACGACCGCGCTTGATAAAGCAGGACTTGGCTCGCTATCCGACAGCTTCTACGCTTGGACGCTTACCGCTCAATCGCCTGACGGCTCATGGCAGCAGCGCCATTATCATGATGGCAGCCTAGCTCCTTCTTGGGGGCTTCAAATTGATGAAGGCTCCTCGATTATTTGGGGAATGTGGCAGCATCATTTGGAACAGAAGGATCATGCGTTTGCCAAGCAAGTATGGCCTGCCGTGGAGAAAGGCGCTTCCTTCTTGATGAGCTTCCTGGACGCGGAGAGCGGATTGCCTAAACCGAGCATCGATCTGTGGGAAGAACGGGAAGCATCGCATACGTACTCCTCTGCCGCTGTACACGGCGGTTTGACAGCAGCAGCCAGCTTTGCGGAGCTAGCAGGCAGACCTGAGTTAGCGTCCGAGTGGAAGTCTGCCGCAGAGCGGATTTCAGCGTCAATTAATGAGCTGTGCTGGAATGAAGAAGGCGGACGTTTTTATCGCGGCGTGAATCTTACCGTTCAAGCTGGCAAGTATGAGCAAGCGCTCGCTGCCGGTGCTGCAGGATATGTGACAGAAGGAATAAAAGGCTATCAGAAGTACACTTTAAACCACGATCCAGTCATTGACGTCAGCTTGCTCGGCATCGCGGTTCCATTCGGCGCCGTTCCAGCAGATCATGACCGTATGCGCCGTACGGCTGATGCAGTAGAAGCAGCATTGACCGTGCCGGGCGTAGGCGGTATTAAGCGCTATGAGGATGACATCTATATCGGAGGCAATCCATGGATTCTCACTACTTTATGGCTGGCTCACTATCGCATTGAAACAGGCAGCATCGACGAAGCGAAGCAATTGCTGAAGTGGGCGCTCGATCACCGTACTGAGACCGGCCTGCTCCCTGAGCAGGTGGACAAAAACACCGGTGAAACGGCATGGGTAGTCCCGCTTACTTGGTCGCATGCAATGTTTATCTTGACGATCTTCATGCTTGCGGAAGCGGAGATTAAGGCAGCTGAGGCTGCGCGGGTTTAATAACAAAAGAAAGCCGACGGTAGATTTTGACCGTCGGCTTCCTTTTGTTAAGTCAGAGGGGTTACTACGAGGCGTACGAATTCTTTTTCAGCATATCAGTCTCCATCATTAAAAGAACGTACCCTATTCCAACACCCTGTTTCATTTCTCATTAATTGGTGTATTAATATTGACAAAGCTCCTCCAGTTTGTAATAATTATAAACAAGGAGTTAGTCTAAATCACTCACACCACTTGCAATCAACATTACCATTTTCGTATTTGCAGACTGCAAATAGCGCAGACTACCATCAGAAAGGATGATTACGATGACAACAGCAACTACAACTAAAACAAACACAACCGTACAACAACATTTGAACCGCCAAATCGCCAACTGGAGCGTGCTTTACATCAAGCTTCATAATTACCACTGGTATGTGAAGGGCTCCCAGTTTTTCACGTTGCATGCGAAGTTCCAAGAGCTTTATGAGGAAGCTGCGCTGCACGTGGATGAGATCGCTGAGCGTCTGCTAGCGGTGAAAGGCACGCCAATCGCAACCATGAAGGATTATTTGAAAACCTCAAGCATTGAAGAAGCTTCCAACAAAGAGGATGCTACGCAAATGGTCGATCAATTAATTACGGATTTCACGACGATCATCGGCGAGCTGAAGGAAGGCATGGAAGCCGCTCAAAAGGCTGATGACGAAACGACGGCCGATATGCTTTTGGCCATTCATACAACGCTTGAGAAGCATGTATGGATGCTGAGCGCATTTAACGGCAAATAAGCTGCTACAGCATAAGACGAGGGTGTCTCAGGAGCAAAATCGCTCCTGGGGCATCCTCGTTTGCTTTCCTTTTCCACAATAAATAAAAACAGCTCTTCCATACTGGAAGAACTGTCTGTTCAATACTAAATCTTCTAAATCATTAGCTGCCTGCCCTTTTAAACAAGCGTCACACTACAGCTGCCCACGGAGTTGCCCGCCCATAACGCTTGCAGCTGGTCACCTTCATGCAAAGCAGCTACGCCCGCTGGTGTTCCCGTATACAGGATGTCGCCGGCGCCAAGCCCATAGTTCTCGCCTACGTACTTAATCAGCTCGGAGACGTTGAACAGCATATCGCTTGCTTTTCCGCGCTGTGCTTCTTCCCCGTTGCGAAGCAGAACAAATTCGTTCTCAGCAAGCGCTGCTGCACCCGGATACGCCAGCCATTCGCCAAGCGGAGCTGAGCCTTTGAAGCCTTTGGCAGCAAGCCACGGCTGTCCCTTCGCTTTCAGCTTGGATTGTACATCGCGCAGCGTCAGATCGAGCCCAAGTGCCATACCATCGATACAAAGCTCGGTATCTATACCCGGCTCATAAGCTCGACCGATTCTCAGCACGATTTCCAGCTCAAAATGCACCTCGCCTACATTGCCTGGCAGCTCGACAACGTTACCCGCCATTGGAACGACAGCATGAGACGGCTTCGTGAATACGAGCGGCTCCTCAGGCACCTCATTGCCCAGCTCCAATGCGTGAAGTCTATAATTACGGCCAATGCAATAAATGTTGCGAATATCACCTTTGCTCATGAACCATGCCGCCTCTCTCTAATGTTAATGGTGTTAATAAAATTTCTTATTGCTTCTGCTCAGCGTGCTACTATTGGTGCCAGCCTGAAATTTTACTTCTGTGCAGCAATCTGCTCAGCCAATTCGTTAAGCTCTGCCCAGCGGTCCATCAGCTGCCCCAGCTTCTCTTCCAACTGCTGCTGCTCCGCCATAAGCTCCTGCAATCGCCCGGAATTACTGCTTGCTTCTTCCATGCGGACGGCGATGTCAGCCAGCGCGGTTTCCGCTTCCTCAATCCAGCCATCAATTTGCTCAAAATCCCTTTGATCCTTGTAGGACATTTTGAGCGCTTTGCCAGCCTGTTTCGCCACAGGCGCAGCCTTGCTGCCGGAATCAATAGCTGCGGCTGGTTTAGGAGCAGCCACATCCGCCGGCGCAACATTGCCATGCTTCTCGACAAACGCCTGATAATCCGAGTAATTGCCGGTATGATGAGCGATAACGCCATTACCCTCGAACGCTATAATTTTATCAACTGTACGGTCTAGGAAATAACGATCATGGGAGACGACAAACACAACTCCCGGAAAATCATCCAAATAATCCTCAAGCACGGTCAACGTCGAAATATCCAAATCATTCGTCGGCTCATCCAGCAGCAGCACATTCGGCGCATTCATTAATACGCGCAGCAGCTGCAAGCGACGCTTCTCGCCGCCGGACAGCTTGGAGATCGGCGTCCATTGCATCGTAGGCGAGAACAAGAAACGCTCCAGCATTTGAGCTGCCGATATCGTTGTGCCATCCCCTGTTTTCACCTGCTCAGCGCCCTCGCGAATGTATTCAATCACACGCAGTGATTGATCCATTTCCTCATGCTCCTGCGAGAACCAGCCCAGCTTAACGGTTGCGCCAAGCTCGACCGTTCCTTCATCCGGCGTTAGCTGGCCGGTAATGAGCTTCATTAACGTAGACTTCCCGCTTCCGTTGCGCCCAACGATGCCGACACGATCCTCAGGAACGGCAATATAGCTAAAATCACGAATAAGCGTACGGTCACCAAAGCGTTTCGCAACATCTTCGATTTCAACGATTTTGCGTCCCAGCCTTGTCGAAGCAACGGATACGTCCATTTTACCGCCCGCTTGCTTCGGCGCATCCGCTTTGAGCGCCTCGAATCGATCGATACGCGCCTTCTGCTTCGTCGTTCTCGCCTTAGCGCCGCGTCTAATCCATGCAAGCTCATTGCGCAGCAGGTTCTGCCGCTTCGACTCCGTTGCCGCTTCGCGTTCCTCACGGTCGAGCTTCAGCTCGAGAAACCGGCTGTAGTTCGCTTGGTAGAAGTGAGCTTGGCCTTTATCCAGCTCAATGACTCGATTGCTGACACGATCAAGGAAATAGCGATCATGCGTAATCATAAGAAGCGCGCCTCTGCGCTTTTGCAGCATGCCTTCCAGCCAAGCCACCGAATCATTATCGATATGGTTCGTAGGCTCATCGAGAATGAGCACATCCGACGGAAGCAATAGCGCAGCCGCCATGGCGACCCGCTTGCGCTGGCCGCCCGACAGCGTCTCAACCTTCGCCTCAAATTCATTGATGCCAAGCTTGGACAGCGCCATCTTCGCGTCGCTCTCAAGCTGCCATGCATCCAGCTCATCCATAAGCTGATTCGCCTTGATCAGCTTCTCCTGCAGCGCTGCATCGCTCGGCTTCAGCTCAATCGCTTCCATTGCAGCCGCATACGCCTGAACGGCTCTCAGCTGCGGGGAATCTCCGCCAAGCACATGCTCCAGCGTCGTTTCATTAGGAGCGAACACCGGGTCCTGCGCCAGCATTCTTACCGTCACCCGGTTGCCAATCGACACGATGCCCGAGTCCGCCGTATCAAGGCCCGCGATGACTTTGAGAAAGGTTGATTTCCCTGTACCGTTCACGCCGATGATGCCGACTTTATCGCCATCCTCTACGCCAAACGTGACATTTTCGAACAACAGCTTCTCGCCATAGCTCTTCGTTATATGTTCAACAGACAATAAATGCATAAGGCAAACCTACTTTTTCGAATAGTATAGCTGCGATTGCAGCCTCTCGTATCATACCACAAAAAGGCTCTATCTTCACTTGGCGGCAGCCTTGGAAGCCCCTTTATCACCTGCATGAAGAAGCAATCAAAAAGATGCCTCTATTTGCCGATATAACGAGTATGAGGAAGGAGTGATTCCGGATGGGCAAGCCTTATCTATTTATATTTACCGGTACCAGCGGTTCCGGCCGCAAGACCGCAGCGCACAAAGCCTTGCAAGGATCCGGCATCGCGCATATCCCCTCCTGCACGGATCGGCCGCCGCGTGACAAAGAACGTCCCGACATGGACTATCGCTATGTCAGCAAAGAGGAATTCGATCACATGCAAGCGGAAGGCCTTTTCACCGAATCGGTCAAAATCGACCAATACCGCTACGGAATCGGCAAGCGCTATCTGGATATGGCTCACCAAGCCGGCAATAGTGTCTATCTCATTTTAAATCGCGATGGCTCGGATACGATTCGCGAGCTGTACGGTGACCGCGTCATCCGTATCTTCCTATACGTCGATAAGAACACAGTATCCGAGCGGCTCGAGAGCAAAGGCGCGCCATATGAGGTGATCGACAGCTACCTGCGCCATTACTCTGAAGAAGTCACTTACCGCAAATCTTGTGAGCATGTTATAGAGAACCTGTCGCTTGAGCGGACGGTCCAGCAAATTAAAGCAATCATAGGCAGTTATTTAAAATAAACCTCGGAACATAGCAAAAAGGGCCAGCGCTTCGTCATCATGTGACGGGCGCCGGCCCTTTGCTAGTATTAACGTTTGCCGATCATGTTCTCCGGACGAACAAACTCATCGAACTGCTCCGAAGTCAGCAAGCCGCTTGCGATAGCCGACTCTTTCAGCGTTAGTCCTTTTTTGTGTGCGTTCTTCGCAATGGCAGCTGCATTCTCGTAGCCGATGTGCGGGTTAAGCGCGGTAACGAGCATGAGCGATTGATCAAGATTGCGCTTGATTGCCGCTTCGTTCGGCTCGATACCGATTGCGCAATTGTCATTGAACGAAACCATGCCATCAGCCAGCAAAGCTACCGATTGCAGGAAGTTATAAATAATGACAGGCTTGAACACGTTCAGCTCGAAGTTGCCTTGGCTTGCCGCCATCGAAATAGCTGTGTCGTTGCCGATCACTTGACAGACTGCCATCGTCAAAGCTTCGCTTTGTGTTGGGTTTACTTTACCTGGCATGATGGAGCTGCCCGGCTCGTTCTCAGGAATCGAGATTTCGCCGATGCCGCAGCGAGGGCCGCTTGCCAGCCATCTTACGTCGTTTGCGATTTTCATCAAATCAGCAGCAAGTGCTTTTACAGCGCCATGCGTGTATACGATTTGATCGTGGCTTGTGAGCGAGTGGAATTTGTTCTCCGCTGTCACGAACGTTTTGCCGGTAAGAGCCGTTACTTCAGCCGCAACTGCAACCGCAAAATCAGGGTGCGCGTTAAGGCCTGTACCAACAGCCGTGCCGCCAAGCGCTAGATCGCGCATCGTTTCTACGCTTTGTACAAGCATAGCGCGCGTTCTGTCCAGCATCGAATACCAGCCGCTGATTTCTTGGCCAAGCGTAATTGGCGTAGCATCCTGAAGATGCGTACGGCCGATTTTTACAATATCGTTAAACTTCTCCGCTTTCGCGCGAAGCGTGCCGTTAAGCAAATCAAGCGACGGAAGCAAACGGTTCTCAAGCGCGATAACGCCTGCGATATGCATAGCAGCAGGGAATGTATCGTTCGAGCTTTGCGAGCGGTTGACGTCATCATTCGGATGAATGCGCACATCGCTGCCGCGTTCAGCCAAAAGCCCATTCGCACGGTTTGCGATAACCTCATTCACGTTCATATTCGTTTGCGTGCCGCTGCCTGTTTGCCATACAACGAGCGGGAAATGTTCATCCCATTTGCCTGCTACGATTTCGTCTACCGCTTCACCGATAATAGCCGACTTTGCTGCATCCAAAACGCCTAGCTTCTCATTAGCCTGTGCGGCAGCCTTTTTGATGTAAGCCATCGCGTAGACGACTTCAATTGGCATGCGCTCTCCGCTAATTTTAAAATTTTGCAGGCTTCGTTGTGTTTGCGCTCCCCACAGCTTGTCCGCAGGAACCTGAATTTCACCCATCGTGTCCTTCTCAATCCGATAATCCATTAATTGAACGACTCCTTTAACCATTTGGTTTGTCATTTCGTGACCCTGTTTCTGTTATAACGCTAATCTAGCCGAGAATCAAGCAATCACGCCCAAAACGATCGGAAGATCGCAAACAATTGACAGGAATTCGAACATTATTCAATTTGGAAAATAACACCTGCGTACGTTTTCCCGAAAATACATGTAGTATGATGATGAAAAACCCCTGACAGAGACGTTGCATCTCCATCAGGGGTTTAAGGTTACAGCCCTTTCGCTTCGCGGTACGCTGCGATGTAGGCGGCTGCTTTTTTCTCAATGAGTGAGAAGTCTCCGGTTTTTACTGCATCCTTGGTCAGATCCGAGCCAATGCCGACTGCAACAGCGCCTGCTTTGATCCAATCCTTCAAGTTGTCGAGCGATACGCCGCCAGTCGGCATCACGTTAGCCTGCGGCAGCGGACCTTTTATAGAAGGAATTACGCTTGGAGAGTACAAATTGCCTGGGAATAGCTTAACGATATCAACGCCGAGCTCAAGCGCGGTTTGAATTTCGTGTATGGTCATCGTGCCTGGCAAAATCGGAATCGAATATCTGTTGCACAGCTTGATGGTATCCGGGTTAAGCGCAGGCGAAACGACGTATTCCGCCCCTGCTAGTATAGCAGCGCGCGCTGTCTCAGGGTCAAGCACGGTGCCAACGCCGATAATTGCGAAGTTGTCCGCTTCAGGAGCTACGTCGCTTGAATATTCTTTCGATAATTGCTCGATTGCACGAAGCGCGAATGGTACAGTCATCGTAATTTCAATCGCTTTAATTCCGCCCTTGATCGCACGGCGCGACATTTCCACTACTTCTTCTGGCGAGTCTGCGCGCAATACCGCTACAACGCCCGCTTCCGTTAGCTGCTGCAGCACTTTAAGCTTTTTCATCTGTTAGTCCCTCTTCCCATTTCGTTCATAATTGTTTGGAAATGTGCACTCTATTACGCTAATTATATGTCGTTTCTATCAAATCATCAATCGTCATTCTATTTCTGATAGTCGATTTCTAGAAACTTTTCGACTTCCGTCACCCAGCGCTCGTTAACAAATTGCACATGAAGCGGGTGCTCGTTATACGCTTCGTAATCCGCTTGATTCGCAAACTCCATCGCGAAGCCGTGGCGATATTCATTTTTTCCGCTTACCTGCTTATAGACTTGAAAGTTCGATACGGTTGGAATGGATGTAAGAATACGCTGTCCATCCTCCAAAAACTGACGCTCAGCTTCTGAACCCTGCTCATGCTTCAAGCTAAAAATAACCGAATGCAAGATCCACTCTTTCGATTGCGTCGTCATATGAATCACTTCCTCTTCTATATGAATGGGTATCATTCCTATAAAAATAACATAAACAAGCAGCTGAATGGAACGACTACGGCGTTTTTGGTTGCAACTTTTTACATCTCCCTCCAGATTCCATGTGCAGCACGCTGCTTTTTATCGAATAATGTTTAACCGTCTCTAGTTAAGTTTAAATCGACTAAGGTAAGGCTAGTTCATACTTAGGAGGTTGAGACATTAATGTTTAAACGCATGGATGAAATCATGATCGAAATCCCGGATGTCGAGAAGCCGGACGCAAACGCTACCGCTGCCGTACAGGAGCTGCTGGGCGGAAAGTTCGGAGAAATGTCAACGTTAAACAATTACTTGTATCAATCTTTTAATTTCCGTTCAAAGGAAAAAGCTTAAGCCTTTCTACGATTTGGTGATGAGCATAACGGTGGAGGAGCTAGGACACGTCGAGCTCGTTTCGCATGCGATCAACAAATGCTTGAGAGGTTCAACAGACTATAAAGAGCCCGATGACACTCCGCTCGGTTCTGCAAAAGACGCGCGTTTGTCTTATCACTATCTTGCCGGAGCTCAAGGCGCCATGCCGTTCGACTCCATGGGCAATCCATGGACAGGGGCCAATGTGTTTAACAGCGGCAACTTGGTGGAGGACTTGCTTCATAATTCTTTCCTCGAATGCGGAGCAAGGACACATAAGATGAAAGTATACGAAATGACGGATCATCCGGCAGCGCGTGCAGTCGTTGGTTTCCTGCTCGTTCGGGGCGGCGTTCACGTCGTTGCTTATGCCAAAGCTTTGGAAATCGCAACAGGCGTAAATGTCACCAAGCTAGTGCCGATTCCATCCCTTAGCAACAAATCGTTTAACGAGGCAAGAAAATACGAAGAAAAAGGCGTGCATACGAAGCTATACACATGGAGCGACAGCGACTTTACTGCGATTGATCAGATTTGGAAAGGGACGCATCCTGAGGACGGCCTTCCCCTCGAAGTGATCCAAGGCTCGCCAAAAGGCTTTCCGATTCCGAAGCGCCTGCTGTCGAAGAGGAATTTGCACCCGGTATTTCTCCCGAGGAGTTCAAAGCAATCGCAAAGCGGCTGAAGCAGGCTGGTAACATTAAGGAATAGTGATCGTTCTCGCACGGTACATGCTTTTTCGCTGTGAGAGACGCGGCAAGGGTGTCGCGCTAGCTTTAGTGCGGAGCTTTTGTGCGGAGCTTTTGTGCGGAGCTTTTGTGCGGAGCTTTTGTGCGGGGCTTTAGTGCGGGGATATATGGTTATACTTTATTGCATAGCTTTATTGCATCATTCTATTGTTTAGCTCCAATTATCAACAGTAGAGACATTCGCTTCTATGAGCTTGTTGAAGGATCATTGGAAAAGCTGCTGTAGGCACCATATGTACGTTTATTGATTTTGCTTCCTATACAGCAACGTATGAATACGCTTCGCTAAGTAGAGAATCATTTTACCTCTCGGCTGCAACTTGCAAGCAGTATATTAGGTGCTACGTTGCATTTAATACAACAGAATCACCTCTCAGCCAGCAACTCGCTCGCTACGTTGCAGTTTATACAACAGAATCGCCCCATTCAGCCATAGTAGCCACTATTACAGGGGTTTCTGCTGCATTTCTGCAACGTAGCATCTCTTTCCGAGCCTCATGTAAGGTTTCTGCTGCATAAAGTGCAGCGTACGACGCATCCACTCTGTAGACAGACTAGTTAGTTTAACTATATTAGCTATGTTTGCCGATCTCTCAACAGTAGCCGCACCTCATCGTGTACAAACTAGGCCCTCATCGCTATCCAACAGTAGCCGCACTTCGTAGTTTACAAATTAGCCGCCACATTGCTAATACAGCGTACGGAGTATCTTCCCTCCTTAGGCAGACAGATGGAGAAATTCATTTATATATTTTTCCTCTCGCCAATCAACTCTGACATAATGCTGTCAGGGTTGATCCATTATAATTAAGTTAATAATGATGAAAATGGATGAAAAAGGGGAGATTGCAGCATGACTACCGCTAAATCTCAGCATACAAAGTCTGCTTCAAATATTTCAAATACTGTTTCAGATACTGTTTCGAATACTGTTCCGTATACAGCTCCGTATACTGCTCCGAGCACTGATTCACATACTGCTTCCGCACCCATATTAAGTACGCGACAGCTTAATCGTGCTCTGCTGGAGAGGCAGATGCTGCTGCGTCGCTCAAGCCTTTCCGTGCTGGAAGCAATCGAAAAATTAGTTGCAATTCAAGCGCAAGCGCCTAATCCGCCCTATTTTGCGCTATGGACGCGGCTTGAGAGCTTCCAGCAGGAGCAGCTTTCTGCGCTAATAAAGGACCGGCAAGTGGTTCGTATTGCCCTTATGCGCTCAACGATCCATTTGGTCAGCGCACGCGATTGTCTGGCGCTGCGTCCCTTGATTCAGCCGGCAATAGAGAAAGGTCTGCTGGGTACTTACAGCAAAGAGCTGCTCGGCTTAGACATGCAAGCGGTTAGTGCAGCTGGACGTGCACTTGTGGAGGAACAGCCGCGCACCGCAAACGAGCTCGGCAAGCTGCTTGGAGAGACATGGCCGAACCACGATCCAGCGAACATCGGCAGGGTAATTCGGACATTTGTCCCGCTTATTCAAGTGCCGCCCCGCGGAATATGGGGGTCTAGCGGTCAGGCTGCGCATACCTCTGCGGAAGCTTGGCTTGGCCAGCCTATGGCTCCCTCGCCTTCATTGGAACATATGCTGCTGCGCTACCTAGCCGCATTTGGTCCCGCTTCCATTAAAGATATGCAAGTATGGTCAGGTCTGAGCAAGCTGCGAGAGACAATCGAAAATATGCGTCCGCGTCTCCATACCTTCACAGATGAGCAAGGCAATGAGCTCTTCGACTTGCCAGGCGCTCCCTTGCCTCCCGCTGATACGATTGCTCCGCCGCGATTCCTATCTGAATTCGACAACATGCTGCTCTCTTACTTCGACCGCAGCCGAATCATTAGCGAGAAATACAAACCGCTTGTGTTTACGATAAACGGCATCATCAAATCTACCTTTCTCATAGACGGATTCGTAAGCGGCATTTGGAAAATAGAACAAAACCGTCAATCGGCCACTTTGATCATCCAGCCATTTGAGCCGCTGAATGATGAGGATCGTGAAGCGCTAGAAGCGGAAGGCGCTAAGCTGCTTGCTTTCGCGGCAGCCTCCACCAAGACGCACGATATCCAATTTGTTGGCTCTTAGTACATCCAATTTGTTAGCTCTTAGTACATCCGATTTATCAGCCAGCTTATCAACAAAAAAAAGGAGTCGACTGCAATAGTCGCTCCTTCCTCGCGTTTTAAACCTTCCCATGCTGGATCCTTTGCCACACCATTACACCATTAACTGTTCACTCCATTAATAACGCTCTACAGAACAGCATTCACATCCGGCGCATCTATTATTTTGCGCGAAGCCTTCGACTTGCCGTTAAACGACCAATACGTCCACATCCGCAGCAGCCGCTCTAACGGGCCATTTTTAAACACTTTCAATAAATAGCTGGACGCAACCGCTTGAATGGCATAGATGAGAATCGCAAGCATCAAGCCATTTAACACCCCGATTTTACCGAACCAGCCGAGACCATAGCCGTAAAATAATGTGGTACAAATAACTGATTGCATCAAATAGTTCGTCATAGACATCCGCCCCACCGCTTCGAAAGCCGATATGATAATCGAACGCTTCGCCAAGAAGGACAACACGAGCGCCAATCCAAAAATATACCCAAGCGACAGCAACTCCGCCCCGGCTGTTGTCAACAGATCGCTCCATGCACCTTTTGGCTGCAGCACAGCCAGGCATTTAAGCACAATGCCAAGCGGCAGCGTGAGGACGGTTGCCCATATATATCGGCGCCTCTCCCGCTTCGGATTATGAAACCACTGCTTATTGGCAGCCGCTATCCCGAACAAAAACATCGGAAGCAATACCAATGGCATCAGAAAAACGAGCAAAACGATAACCGCATCTGGCAAATCCAGCGGGTCTTCATTCATACGAAAATCCATAACTTCCAAATAGGTTCCCTCGCTATATACCGCAATCGATTGCTCGACGTACTGCTTCACTTTTTCCTTCTCTTTAGGAGTGTCATCATGTCCCCCGTAGCTGATGCCAGCGATGAGCACGCTTAGGATGATGCCCCAAATCATAAGCGTCTTTGGCTTCCTATTTACAAATAACAACAAGCAAAAGCCCGTTATCCCGTAAGTTAGCAAAATATCTCCCTCCCACAGCAATAAGATGTGCAATAAGCCAAGTGCCATCAGCATAAGAAAGCGGCGCACCAACGGTTTTCCCGGTTTAATACCCCTTGATACCAAGCTTTCCCTCAGCTTAAACAAGCTGTAACCGAACAAGAACATAAAGATAGGCATAAAGCTGCCTTCCACTAAAATAAGCAGCCATTGATGCGTCACAATATCCAGCTTGGAAGGATTGAAAAACGGCATGACTTCTCTTCCGTAAATGCCGTATTGAAAAATATTCATATTGGCAATCAATATGCCGAGCAAGCAAAAGCCTCTAATCGCATCAATAATGCGAATTCGGCTTCCTGTTTCTATTTGGTTAACCATCTCCATCACCTCTTACACAATCATAATGACTCTTCTTGAACAGATGGCAAACAGAACTATAACATCCGCTTAATTTTTTACCATTCCGTTCAACTTCTGTTAAGCTTTGTATGCTAGCATATAAGCGGGTGATGAATATGAATAAAATTGTAATCGTTGATGATGAGCCGTCTATTGTCAAAATGCTGCAGCTTGTCCTTCAGAAGGAAGGCTTCCAGCATATTAATACAGCAGGAACTTGCCAAGAGGCACTCGATACGATCGCTCGAAATGGCGCTGATATTGTACTGCTGGACGTCATGCTGCCAGACGGCAGCGGATTTGAGCTGTGCTCCAAAATCAGGCAGCTCGGCAATCCGCATATTATATTTTTGACCGCCAAAGCATCGGACCTGGATATTCTAACCGGATTTGCTCTGGGCGGCGATGATTATGTCACGAAGCCGTTTAATCCTTTGGAAATTGCGGCCCGTATCAAAGCGCGACTGCGCCGAAGCAGTGAAATAGACATTGCAGCAAGCCTTGTCCTTCCAACAATAACAACTATAACCGCACAGCAAATATATAGCTTTGGCCGCTTTCAGCTGAATGAAGCAGCCGGCGAGCTGTTGGTCGATCATAAGTCTGTCCCCTGCCCTGCTCAGGTTTTTCAACTGTTGCTCTATTTTTGCAAAAATCCCGGCATCGTCTTCTCCAAGGGGCAGCTCTATGAAGCCGTATGGGGCATTGACGGGCTGGGCGATGACAATACGGTCATGGTCCATATCCGAAGAATAAGGGAGAGGATCGAGTACGATCCCAGCATGCCGACGCATCTGCTTACCGTTCGCGGGCTAGGCTATAAATTAGCCAAGGAGCCAGCAAGCCTATGAAGGTTCAGCGCCGAATGGCTTTTCATTTTACCTACCAGCTCATTATCTATTCCATCTTTATCTTCGCGGCGATGATGGTGCTGTTCCTTATCCTAATCAGCAAATTAATGAATGACGATCTCAAACGCAACTTCCCTACTGGTGCGCTCAGTTCAATTGTAGCGGGCAGCTACTTTGAAAATGACGAAATTAAAATACCTGCGCATTGGAAGAAGCTCATTAAGGAGCGCGGGATTTGGCTGCAGATTATCGACTCTAAAGGCGATGTGAAGTATACCATTAATACACCAGTCGATCAGCCTACAACTTATTCAGTTACGCAGCTGCTGTCGATTCATCAATCCGGCAAATTCGGTTCTTATCTTGTAGACAGCGAGCTCGATCAAACCTATGACTCTCCGCTGTTCTTTCTGCTCGGCTACAAGAACCCGCAGCAAGAGAAGCTGGCAGTCTGGTATACGGCTTACCAGCAAAATGGTCTCGTAAATGAGCACTTTCGAGCTCACCTGCAAGCTAAGTTGCTTGAAACAGACAGCTATTTGCTTATCGTCGATCAAGCCGGCAACAGCGTCCAGACGATTGGCGATAAATCCTCGGCCTTCAATATTTATGAGCCGTTGGAAGTGCTGTCCATGCAGCAAAACCCCGGTTATTACGATACCAATATTTCCGTATATCAGCCGACTGCTAGCGGGATGACTTGGATCATGCATACGCCAAACGAGCCGGGAACGTTCATCAAGCAGCCCGTCTTTAAAGAGGTTATACGCGTCTTCATTTGGGTGGGTGGCTCGATTCTTCTGCTGTCGCTTGCGATCTCCATTTGGCATGGACACCGTTATGGTCAACCGCTCATCCTGTTCTCTGGCTGGTTCGAGCGCATGGGCAGCGGACTTTATGAAGAGGTGCTTACGCCTAAGGACCGCCGAAAGGTATTCCGCCGCAACGGCAAGCTGCGCATCCGCTACCGCCTCTATCGGGAGGTTATCGAGGCCTTCTACCTAATGGCTGAACGGCTGGCGCACACAGAGAAGGACCGGCTGCAGCTGGAGAAGACTAGAGAGGAATGGATGGCCGGCATCTCCCATGATCTGCGTACGCCTCTCTCTACCATTCAAGGCTACGGCTATATTTTGGAGAGCGCGCCAGCGAGCTGGAGCCCTGAAGAGCTTCAGGATATGGGTAAAATGATCCGCGAAAAAAGCGACTATATGCTGGAGCTGATAACCGACTTCTCGCATATTTATCAGCTAAAGCACGGCGGAGCAATGCTCATGGATAAGAACGAAATCGAGCTCGGCGAGCTCGCTAGACGATCCGTCTTAAAATATGTGAACGACGCCACGCTCACAGATGTCATTTTCCACTACGAGGGAGATGAACTCCCTATTGTCATATACGGTAATGAAAAATGGCTGCAGCGGCTCATGGATAATCTGTTGTCCAACGCGGTGAAGCACAATGAGCCCGGGATCACAGTGACGGTTTCAAGCGGCATGCTGAATGATGAGGCATTCATCCGCGTCTGCGACGACGGAAGAGGCATGGATGAGGAGACCATCCGCAACCTGTTCGAGAGGTATTGCCGCGGCACCAATACCGAAGAATCAAGCGATGGCTCCGGCCTCGGCATGAGCATCGCCAAAATGATCGTAGAAGCGCATAAGGGCCGAATTGAGGTGCGCTCAGCTAGGGGTGAGGGCACCTCCATCCACATTTATTTTCCAAGCGACTGATAATTTTCCAAGCGACTGATAGCATTACCTTAAGCACTAGGGAGCCTGCACAGGCTCCCTTCTACATTTCCGCGGCAGGCCGGAAGCCTTCAGGCACCGATCGATTCGGTCGATTGCTTCCGTAAGCCTGGATACGGAGGATGCGTAGGAGCAACGAATGAACCCTTCGCCGCCGAGACCAAACACATGCCCAGGAACAGTAGCCACTCCAGCATCGAACAACAGCTTTTGCGCAAAATCATCGGAACTAAGTCCCGTATGCGCTATCGACGGAAACGCATAAAACGCACCTCGCGGCTCATGGCAGGGAAGGCCGATTTCCCTAAGGCCCTTCACGAACATCCGTCTACGCTGTGCATATGACTCCATCATCATGTCCTTCGCCTCTAAACCGTTTCGCAATGATTCAATCGCCGCGATCTGGCCAATGATAGGCGCGCACATGACGGTGTATTGGTGAATTTTCAGCATAGCAGCGATCAAATCCTGATGGCCGCAGGCATAGCCGATTCTCCAGCCCGTCATCGCAAAAGCTTTGGAAAAGCCGCTTATCAGCAGCGTTCTATCCCTCAACCCCGGCAGCGCTGCAAAGCTTACATGCTTCTCATCGTAGGTGAGCTCAGCATAGATCTCATCCGAAATGACGATAAGGTTATTATCCTCCACAAGCTTGATGATCGGCAGCCAGTCTTGAAGAGTCATAATCCCGCCTGTCGGATTGTTAGGGTAGTTAATGATAAGCACCTTCGTGCGCGGCGTAAGCACTGCCTGCAGTGCTTCTGCCTTCAGTTTAAAATCATCCTTCGCGAACGTTTCAACCTCGATGGTTTTCCCTCCATTTAGCTGCGCAATCGGCGAGTAGGCAATATAGCTCGGAACGGGCACAATGACTTCATCGCCAGGCCCAATTAAAGCCCGCAGTGCTAGATCGATCGCCTCACTGCCACCGACCGTAACGAGTACTTCATTTGATGGCTCGTATTTCACTTGAAAGCTATTGTGCAAATAGCTTGCGATCTCTTCTCTAAGCTCAAGAAGACCTGCGTTCGGCGTATAGGAGGTTTTGCCGAGCTCAAGCGCACGGACGCAAGCCGCCCTAACATTTTCCGGCGTTACGAAGTCAGGCTCCCCGACGCCAAGCGAGATAATGTCTTTATTTCCTTCTGCCAAACTAAAAAACTTGCGTATGCCCGAGGGCGGAATTTGCTGCACCACCGGGGAAATCATCTCGTTCATCGACCATGTTTTCATATCTAAATTCCTAAAGGTTATTAAGAAAACAAAAAAAGAGACCCATCCCTGTAAAGGGACGAGTCTCCACCCGTGTTACCACCCTAGTTTCACGCCGAAGCGCGACACTCTGCTCATGCATCAATCAATACATGTTCCCGTTAACGCTGGAAATGCGGCAGAGCTTACTCTCGTTCAGCCTGCTTCTCGGAGATGGCTTTCCGTTAGCGCCCGAACGTTGGTTTTCAGCTGCCCCAACTCTCTGTTCGATCAGGCCCGTAACGTACTCTTTCTCGTCATTGAATGTAAAAGCTATTTAGCTTGTTGTATGAAATCATCGATAATCGTAAATTTTTTACCAATAATAACACCAAAGAACAGGAAGCGCAATACCCAGTTTTTGGTTGCCACTTCTCTTCGGAAAGTCGATATCAACGCTACCGTTCAGGATCAGCTTGAATGGCTTCGCGAGGCTGGATTTGCCCACTCCGATTGTATTTACAAATATCATGGCTTTGCTGTTTTTGCCGCGATTAAGAGCCAAGGCTCGCACTGAATTCCATACCCGACTCTCATTAGCGGAATTAATTATAATTATTTAAGTCGGAATTAATTCCGCCCTCCTTTTAATATCCGCTGCCACAGCCATAAACCTGACTACATCTAGATTTTCACCGAATACCCAATCTTTTTTAATAATATTTTCAACAAACCCCTTGCATTCCCTTTAATTCCGAGTATAATACTAGGTATATGAACGTTGCGGAGATTGGAGCTGACCAGCATGACGTATTCCGAGAAACTAATAGCAGCAAAATGGGTTGACGATTATTTAGATTTATATAACTTTGCAGTGAAAATCGGAGATGCCGAATGGCAGCAGCAAATCCTCCAAAATCTTCAAAACAAAGATAACCATATTCGTCTCGAAATTGAGCATGGCATTCGCGTCGATCTATGGCTTCGGTTTGATAACATTAATCGTAAAATGCTTGAAATATATGAACAGCTTCGCAGCCCACAGCATTCGGAGCAGCAGCAACAACAGCTAAGAGAAAAGGTTTGGGAGTTTAAGCAGCAACGCGTGATGATCGCAAGCAAGCTGAAAGCCCACTACGCTCTTTAGAGTAAGAGATCGAGGTTGAATAACGGAAGGTGTACAAATAAAAAAAAAGCCTGCATGCAGGTATCTGCTCTGCTTAGCTATGTAGGGTAAAGCTATAAACAATGGCATGCAGCGAACTGCTCTGCCTATGATGCATTAACTTCAAGATCTATGAATGGCCAGATTCATAGATGAGGATTACATCGATACTTGCTCCATATCGCGCATCATTTTCATCATCATTGTAGACATTTCATCGCACTCTTGCATTTTCATCATCATCATGTTCATATCCATGTTGTCCATCATGTTCATTTCCATCATCATGTCCATCATCATCTTCATGGATTTCATCTTACACATCATTTCATCCATGCACATGTTCATCATCATTTGCATTGCCATCTTTTCCATTCCCGTTCACCTCCCTTAATTATTTGCTAAACTGAGAATACTACAACCTGGAATAAAATTCAAGGTTTTTTTGCATTTTTTATTGATTTATTTATTACAACTATGATATAAATAAAGATTGCACATTCAATTCTTATTACTCCGCTTGGAATTATCGCGATGCTCGGACAATAAATGGATATAAAAAATATTTAAAAAGCAGCTAATTAGGCGCTCTAGCAACGCCAAATCAGCTGCTATTCATTATGCCAACCATCCATTAACCGTTTGCTTCCGGCTACTGAGCAGCATCATCCTTATGCGCTTCAATAAAGCTCACCGAATCATACAAGACAGCAGCTGCTTCAGCACGCGTCAGCGTATGCGATGGATCAAAGTTTCCTTCTTCATCCAAAGAAACAATCTTGTACAAAAGTGCTCGCTGGATCGTACCTTGGTAAGCAACCGTGATCTCCTGCTCGTCTTGAATCGGAATGAACATTTTGACCGTCGGATATTGGCCAGTCAGCTCAATGGCTTGCACGAGATAATGAGTGAACTGCTCCTTATTAAGCGGTGCTTGCGGATCAATATCAGCCGGGATGTCCAAGCCATTATAATGAGCAATGACAAAATCCTCGGCATACCAAGCGTCATTTTTTATGTTTGTATAGTAACCGTCAGCAGTTGGCGCGCTTGGAAAGCTAATGGCCGCGAGGCTGATTTGGGTCGCTCTCACAATTAAGGAAATACCTTGCGCAGCAGTCAGATTGTCCTCTGGATGAAATGCCGTATCGCTCACCCCTTTTACGATGCCTTGCTGCTGCAGTGCTTCAATCTTCGCTTTGCTGCCTACATTCGCAATATCTCTAAAAGGACCAGCCGCGAAAACCTGTGTTGAAATAGATGCAGAAAGCAAGACTGCGGCCGCTGCAACGGCAGTGCTCCAACGTTTTTTCATGGTCATTCACCTCATCTGTTTGGTTGGTGTTTGTCTGTACACCTACAAGAACGACCCTATGCCCAAAAAGGTTGCAATCGTCATGAACTAAGGCTCATATCCTTATTTGTCTTGACCGATCTGCGCAGCTTTACATACAGCAGTGTGAAGCCGACTATTCCGGCAGCTGCCAGTATGCAGCCTAGCGAGCCGAATAAGCGGAACGCACCGAAGTTTTGCCCGGTTCCCTCAATTCTTCTCATCGAAATAAGTATGGTACGATGCACCCATATGATTCTCTGGTCCGATTAGAAAGCCGTGGTCTGCCGCATAAGCAGCAAATTGCTGGTAACTAGCGATAGCGGTATTTGACTGTTTCCAAATAACCCAATACATCCATCTTCCCTTCCAAATACATGTTATTGAATGAATAGCCTCCGATTGATATGTTCATCGATTAATCCTCCAATTGGCGAATAGATTTGTAGACATTCCCATTATAAACCTCGTGTAAAAGAGGCATGGTGCACTTTCTTCTTAATTAGGGGGAATATCTACTTTAATCGCAGCGCGTCCAACTCTAGTACTCTATGCCTACTACTATTTACAAATTCCATACAATTTCTAAATAGTGGGATGATAAATCGTTGTTATGATCAGATAGAACTAGAATCAAAACATACGTACTGTAACGAACTAACGCCGCCTGGGAGGGATCAATCCAACTATACATACCGACCAGGGCTGTCGGAAATTCGATTTACAATAAAAAACCCCATTTGAGAAAGGTGACCCTATTCCATGCAAATGAAAAAAGCAATGGTAGTTTCGATGATCGCAGCAGCAATTAGCGCAACAGCAGTTACTCCGATTTTCGCACAAACAGCAGCAAGCAACCAAGCTGCACAAATCAGCCAAGCAGATTTCCTCGTAAATGCAAATCCGTTTTCCATTCGCACGGTTGTAGATGGCGGCGTTACACTAGCTTCGGTTCGTGACATCGTTAATGCTGTTGGCGCTACGCTTCACATTAACAGCGACCATTCTGTAGTTGTGAAATACGGCGAAAAAACATTGAAGCTGAAACTTGCTTCCAAATCAATCTGGATTAACGGTGTAGCGACTCCAATTGCACATCCAGCTAAAGAAGTAGCATACTCCACTTTCATTGAGCCGGCTGCATTCGTTCAAGCGCTTGGCGGTACACTAGAAGGTAACACGATTAACACGGTTAAACTGCTTGAAGGTGCTGAGCGTGCTGTGTGGGTTAACTCTTCATGGCTTATCGTATCCAATACAGCAGGTGAAGGCCGCGAAGATTTCTTGGTTGATGCTGCTACTGGAAAATATGAGCAATTGCTTAAATCCGAAGGCGCTTCAGATCTTGTTTTGTCTCCTGATGGCAAAAGCGTAGCTTACTCCGATGCGAATGGTATCGTGTTCACCATTGATTTGGCCACAAAGCAGCCGAAGCAAGTAAGCACGGACAATTCGATTAAAAATGAGCTGACATGGTCGAAGGACGGCACCTCCCTCTTCTTCCTGCAAGGCGACAAAAGCTCTGTTATTGCGAAGATCGCTCTAGTTGACGGCAAAGTATCCAAAGTTCTTGAGGATAAAGTTGATTACAAAGCAAACCTTGAAGTTTCTGCTGACGGAACACAATTTGCGTTCTACGTCTTCAAGCAACCTAAGGTAACGGCGGACAGCAAGGATGTTGATCTTGATAACGTAGATATCGATGCAACAGGCACTGAGCCGCAAATCTACTTCTATAACGCTGCAACTGCTAACAATAAACCTGTACAGCTAACTAAAGATACCGCTGATAAAGTATTCCTTGAGCTTTCTGCTGACGGCTCCAAAGTTAGCTACGTAAGCGTAAGCGCTGATGAGGCAAGCACTGGTCAGCTGGTTACTGTAGATAATGCAGGCAAAGCAAGCACGCCTCTGTTCGCTGACAAAGACGTATATCAACTGATTCAAGGCGGAAGCAATCTATATCTGCTTACTGCTGATGGAAACAGCACAAATGCGGTCTACGAGATCGATGGCGCAACAGGAACTAGCAAGCTTGTACAAACCGTTTCAGACACCGCATCGGAATTGATCGTTTCGGGCAACTCGGATATCGCAGCTCTTATTGATGGTCAACTCGCTGTATCAACGCAAGGCAAATGGAAAAACATCACAAACTAATTAATGGAGGTCTTTACTAATGAAATGGTTTAAACAATTAACAATCGCGGCGCTTATCGCCGTAATTGGATTCAGCTCAGTTCCAGCATCCACGCCTACTGCTACAGCAGCAAGCAAACTAAGCGGCAAAATCGTCATCAACGGCTCTTCCGCACTTCTTCCATTGACCCTTCAAGCAGCTAATGAATTCAAGAAGCTTAACCCTAAAGTTAAAATTTCCGCATCCGCTGCTGGTTCAATCACAGGACCACAAGCTGTACGCAAAGGCATTGCTAACATCGGTGCTGTAGACTGGGACGCTTCCAAGGATGTACCGGGCTTCAAAAAATTCGATGGCCAAGTCGCTCATAAAGTTGCTGTTATTCCTTTCGCAGCGGTAGTAAACAAAAACGTAACAGCAACAAAACTAACAACTAAAGATCTGCAAGGCATCTTCTCCGGCAAAATCAAAAACTGGAAAGAAGTTGGCGGCAAGGACGCTCAAATCATCGTCGTAAACCGTACGTTCGGATCCGGAACTCGCGTTAACTTCCAAGACAAGGCGCTTGACGGTACCGATTTCATGACTAAAGGCGACAACTACAAAGAAGTAAAAACAAGCGGCGACATGAAGTCCACAATTGAAACAACACCGAATGCTATTGGTTACATGGACCTTGCTTACGTTACAGACAAAATGACAGCAGTGACAATCAACGATGTTGAACCAACAGAAGCTAACGTTATCAACGGTAAATACAAGGTTTGGGGCTATGGCTACTACATGACTAAAGGCGAGCCTACTGGCGCAACAAAAGAATTCATCAAATACGTACAAAGCACGAAGTTCCAAAACGGTTCGCTGAAAAAGCTTAAATTCATTCCGATCTCGGCAATTAAATAGATTGGAATAAAGGGAGCGGCCGGCTTGCGCAAATAAGCGCCAAAGCCGGCCGTTCTTTCCTTCAAATGCATAAGCTATTACTTCTTAGCCCCGTACATATTTAACCGCGAAACGAGTGAAGCTGCCAATAGGCCGGCGACCATCGATTTCGCTTGGAGGAGCCTATATTATGTTGGAATCCACTCATACCGGCACTCAGCCGCGTATCAAAGCAGAGCTCGGCAAGGCGATTTTAGCTGGCAGCAGCAAGCCTTTTGACCGCAGATCACGCCTGTTCTTTACGAACCGTCTCTTTCGTTACCTTTGCATCGCCGCTGCAAGCTTTGTTTGCCTTATTCTCTTTCTGATCTTGCTGCTTATGTTCCGAACCGGCGTGCTGACTTTCGGTCAAATATCGTTTGCAGACTTCTTCTTCTCCACAGAATGGAATCCAGAGAACGAGCAATACGGTGCACTTATCTTCATCTTCGGCACCTTTGCTTTGACTGCACTGACGCTTCTCATCTGTGTGCCGATCTCGCTAGTCATTGCCGTGTTCTTGTCCGTATTCGTACCGCCTTGGCTGAAAAACATGCTGCGTCCGGTGCTTGACCTGCTCGTCGGCATCCCTTCTGTCGTTTACGGCTATCTGGGCTTGACCGTACTTATTCCTTTAATTCGAACCGTGACCGGCAGCGGCATGGGCGATGGCCTGCTCGCAGCTGCGCTTGTGCTTACAATTATGGTTCTGCCTACCGTAAGCCGCATTAGCGATGATGCGATTAGCGCGGTCCCTGCCAAGTTCAGCGATGCTTCCTATGCACTTGGCGCTACTCGGTTCCAAACGGTATGGAGAGTCCTGATTCCTTCTGCCAAAAGCGGTATTATGTACGCCGTCATTCTCGGCATGGCCCGTGCAATCGGCGAGACGATGGCCGTCGTAATGGTTATCGGCAATACGCCGCAGCTAGCCGACAGCCTGCTCAAACCGACCTCTGTCCTTACGAGTAATATCGTTATGCAAATTTCAAATGTACCTTTTGACTCGACGTGGAACTACGCTCTTTATTTGATGGGCTTCCTGCTCCTCGTTATCTCATTGCTTATGATCGTAGCCATTCGCTGGCTTCAAAGAAAGGGGTCGCAAGCATGAAGCAAGCCATAGACATGAACCCTTTAACGAATCCCTTCAGCGGCAAAAAAGGACTTAATCGGATAAAAGACCGCTTATTCACAGGCATCGTTTGGTCGCTTGGCGTACTTATTATCGCGTTTATTTTCGGGCTCCTTTATCTCATTTTGCAGGATGGACTCCCGAAGCTCACTTGGGACTTTCTCTTTGGCTTGCCAAGTGAAATTGATGAGGGCGGCGGCATAGGCCCAACCCTTCTGAATTCCTTCTACATCCTGTTCATTTCCTTGCTTATTTCGATTCCACTCGGAATGGCTGCAGGCATCTATTTGGCTGAATTCGCACCTGACAACAAGCTGATCGGCTTCGTGCGCATTTGCGTAGAAGGTCTCGCTTCGGTACCTTCCATCATATTCGGCTTGTTCGGTATCGCCTTGTTCGTTGAATATTTCGAGATCGGCTTGACCATTCTGGGCGGCGCAGTGAGCCTTGCCTTTCTTAATCTGCCAGTTCTAACTCGCGTAACCGAGGAATCGATCCGTTCGGTACCGAAGGAGCTGAAGAGCGCATCGTTCGCGCTCGGCGGCACCCATCTGCAAACGATAACGCGCGCGCTTATCCCTGCTGCACTTAACGGCATCATAACGGGCATTTGCCTTGTTGCTGGCCGTGCTTTTGGCGAGAGTGCCGTCATCATTCTGACCGCAGGCGTAACGACATCCGGCGAAATGTGGGATTTCAGCCTCTTCTCGCCTGGTGCCACGCTCGCCGTTCACCTCTGGTATGTGCAATCGGAAGCCATCGTCAGCGATGCGCAGGAAATTGCCCAAAAAGCAGCAGCGGTGCTCGTGTTCGTCGTCCTGCTGATCAATTTAGTGTTCCGCATTCCGCTTTGGCTTAATTCCCGCCTCACAAAGCGCTCTTAATTAAGAACCATGCCTTCAGCATTTGCCTAATGGGCTGTTGCTGAAGGCTTTTTTTATGGAAATTTAATGTTATAAATGTTACCAAAAGATGCAAATTCAAGATATAATTATAAGGTAAACTCATTACGAAATGAATGGCGGTGCTCCATATTGTCCAAATTACCTAAGCTCATCATTCCAAAAACGAATCTTGAAAAATGGCATGACGGGCTGTCCATTTTCTTTTTGCTCTTCTCCTTCGTCTATTTAATCTTAAAATGGTCCGAGCTTCCGCAAACGATAGCGATACACTTCAATGGCAACGGCGAAGCTGATGGCTGGGGAAGCAAGGCCATCTTGTTCATCCTACCGATCATTGCCCTTCTCATCTTTATTGGCCTTGCTCTATTGCGCAAGGTGCCTCATCAGTTCAACTACATCGTTCCGATTACGGAACAAAATGCTCCTTATCAATACAAGAACTCGATCCATCTGCTAAGCTGGGTCAAGCTTGAAGTCGTGGCGATATTCGCCTATGTACAGTGGGCTGTTATTCAGGATGCTCTAGGTGTCACCTCTGGGATTGGCATTTGGCGCATTCCTATCGCATTCGTTATTTTGCTAGGAACAGTCATTTTTTATGTCATAAAATTAAGAAAATAACGTGCAAAAGCGTTCTACCATATTGTAGTTTCCATCTGGATAACTTTTTCTGATAGAATGGAGAACACAGGCTATCTATCGGAGGTTAAGATTTTGGACTATATTATACTCGATATTGAATTTAATGGACGTAAGTTTGCAAGCGAATTGCCCATGGAAGTTATTGAGATCGGTGCGGTTCGTTTAAATAGCTCGCTTGAGCAAACCGATGAATTTTCCGCTTTGATAAGACCGATTTATTTTTCCAAGCTGAACAGCTTTATTAAGAAGAAAACCGGAATTCCGCAGGAAGACATCGATATTGCAAGCCGTTTCCCGAAAGTAATCGGCGATTTCACTGCTTGGTTGAAAAAAAGCGACAGCTTCCTGCTGTTCACATGGGGCGGCGAGGATTTAAAACGAATTGTCTTCGACACAAGGATGCATAAGCTTGATGACAGCTTCTGGATGGCCGCCGAATATTTCGACCTGCTTAAGGGCTACATTCGCTATAAAAACGTGACGAACGATGTCAGCGTGGAGGCTGCTCTCGTCGATCTCGAAATAACGGCAGAAGGCTCTGCCCACCGGGCATTAGATGATGCACGAATGACAGCCGAGGTGTTCCGTAAAATTTTTGGCGAGCTGGATTTCAGGCTCAAGCAGCAGTTCAAGGATATGTACACGAATGCGAAGGAACGCAGAATGGTCAAAAATGCGATTCGATCGATGACCGCGCAAAAAATCGTGCCGCAATGGGAAGTTTTCGCTGAACGCTATCTTGCCGGAAAAGCCTCCTTCGAGGATGTAAGAAAGGTAGCGGAGCTGCAGCAATATTTTGACGCTGAGCTGGAGAAGGCCGCAAAGCCTTCAGCGGGACAAGCCGGATAGCTAATTAGCTTATCCCATGCGTTAATACGATCAAATATTATTAAATAAGCCCCTGCCCGTCAACAACAGCAGCATGCTGCTGCGAATGGGACGCTAGGGGTTTTTAAGTATGGGAGAATCTACAACAATGAACCGCAGTACCAAATCATTTGCTGCCTATGAGCTGCTTTATATCGTCGGTATTATCGCCATTTCGTTCTCTTCAATCTTCGTTCGCTGGTCTGATGCCGATGTAGCCGTTATCGCCATGTATAGGCTGTATTTAACCAACCTTATTATGCTCCCGCTCGTCTGGAAATATCGGGCTGAATTATTCCATCTCCGTGCAAGGCAGTGGCGGCTGTTAGCTGCCTCCGGCATAATGCTTGCGCTTCATTTTTTGCTTTGGATGGCGTCGCTGCGGCTAACGACTGTTGCTAGCTCTACTGTTATTTTGACGCTGGAGCCGGTTATGGTCATGCTTGGCTCTTATTGGCTGTTCCGCACGAAGGCAAATCGTATGATGCTGTGGGGCATGGGCATCGCGCTCATCGGCTCCGTCGTCATCGGATCTGGCGATCTCTCCCTCTCGAGAGAAGCGCTGCTCGGCGATGTCCTGTCCTTGCTAGGCGCTGCTGCAGTAGCCGTTCATATGCTGATCGGCAAGCAGCTGCGGAAGGATATGAGCGCATTTGCCTATAACTTTTGGGTATTCGCGCTTGCGGCAACGGCACTCGCCTTCTACAATATTGTACGAGGCAACTCCTTTACCGGCTACAGCCCGAAGGAATGGGGCATTTTCCTGCTGCTGGCGATCGTTCCGACGCTATTTGGCCATTATCTGTTCAACTGGCTGCTCAAGCATATGAGCGCTGCCGCAGTATCGATGTCCGTACTCGGCGAGCCTGTTATTGCTTCCCTCCTCGCGTGGGCGCTTTTGAAAGAAGCGTTAACGGGCTATCAGCTAGCAGCCGGCGCGTTAATTTTGTTCGGCGTGTGGCTTTTCATCCGTCATGGCAAGGAAGAATAATAATAAGAAAGCTAAGCCTTCAACTCCACTTACACACAGTGGTTTTGGAGGCTTTTTTCAATAGATAGTTGAGACTTTCTTGCCCTTAGCATAAGTTTTGTAAATTTAATGTTATCGCTGAATTTTCTAATAATTAAATTAGAACCATAGAACTAATTCGTGAAGGATTTTGTCTGATCATGTCTAATTATGTTATAAGAAATGTAATCATGAACATTTTTTACAGAAAAAAAATTTCAAGAACCATGGAGGGCTTCATGAAAAGCATTCGTTCGAAGACATTAATAACAATCTTGCCACTGGTTCTGTTAACCCTCATTGCTGTGTCTGTGATGTCCTATTACTATTCGAATACCATGTTCCTCAAAGAGACCGAGAGAACGATGACTGAACAGATTGACGGAACGATCAATCGACTCGATACCCGGTTTATTGCCCACAGCAAGACAGCAGAAATTTTCGCTAGAACCCTTGAGCGGTATGCTTCCGAATTCCCGCTTGAGCAATATGAGCAAATGATCGGGAACGCGCTTCAATCGAATGACGATACGTTCGGCATGGGCATTTACTTTGAACCGAACCAATTTGAGCAAGGAAAAAAATATGCATCTACATACGGATACAAGGATCAAGACAAGATCATATTCACTCAGGAATACAGCGATCCGAAATACGATTATTTGAATCAGGATTGGTACAAAACAGGCGTTAACGCAGCCGAAAGCGTTGCATATACGAATCCGTATTATGACCCTGGCACCGATGTGACGATGTCTACGACTGCCGTTCCCGCCTATAATACGAATAAGCAATTGCTAGGCGTAGTAACTGCCGATATCGATCTTGTCACAATTCGAGATATCGTAAACAATACGAAGGTCGGAAATACGGGTTGGGCCATCTTGTTGGATAGGCAAAATCAATACATAGCAGGCCCGGACCCGGATAAAATTATGAAGATGAACGTCAGCCAGGACCCCAACTCATCATTCGCTTCATTGTCCGATGCTCTGCTCAGCAACGCTTCCGGACTAGCGTCTTATTCTGACGACAAGGGACTGAATCATGTCTACTACAAGAAAATTCCCCAATTGGAATGGACCTTGATGCTCATCATGCCAGATCAGGAGCTAAAGCAGCCTTTGTTGAAGATGATGAAAATACTATTAATCGTGAGCCTGATTGGGATTGCGATTATTACCGTAACGATTTTGCTGTACAGTCAATTTATCGCAAATAATCTCAAGAAAGTGAACAATTTGTCTTTAACATTAGCCGGAGGGGACTTCACGCAATCATTGAAAATTCGAGGTAAAGATGAATTTGGGCAAATGGCATCCCAGTTTAATCAGATGATTTTACACATTAAATCCATGTTGAATGAAGTTTCGGGCCACTCCCTGCATGTTGCCTCCACCTCCGAGCAGCTTATGGCGAGCGCCGATCAGACAAGCAAGGCAACCGAGATGATAACCGAGTCAATGCAGGTCGTTGCCGCCGGCTCCGAGGCTCAGGTGCAAAGCTCCGATGAAACGGCCAGAGCGATGGAGGAAATGGCCATCGGCATTCAGAGAATTGCTGAATCGGCATCAGCGGTGTCCGAATCCTCCGTTATTGTGTCCAGCAAGACGTTTGAAGGCAACGAAATCATACAAAAGACAGTGCAACAAATGCTGTCCATTCGTAATTCCGTCGATCAATCGGCCCATATCATGGACACGCTTGATGAACAATCGCAGGAAATCGGCAAAATTATCGATGTGATCAGCAGCATCAGCACGCAGACGAATCTATTGGCGCTCAATGCGGCGATCGAGGCGGCACGGGCTGGCGAGCATGGACGCGGGTTTGCCGTTGTAGCCGGCGAAGTCAGGAAGCTGGCTGAACAGACGCTTAGAGCGGCCGAACAGATATCCACGCTAATCAAGTCGATCCAGTCTGAGACACAGCGTGCAGTAACCTCCATCCATCAAGGGAATAAGGAAGTGCATGAAGGCACCAAAGCCGTTGAGCTAACAGGCGAGATCTTCCATGACATCATGACGCAAATGGAGCAGGTTTCGGATCAAGTGCAAGAGGTATCGGCTGCTTCCGAGCAAATGTCAGCTTGCAGCGAGCAAGTTACAGCAACGGTCGTACAGCTCGCCTTCATAGCAAGGGAAGCAGCTGACAATACGCAAAGCGTAGCTTCCGCCTCCGAGGAACAGCTGGCTTCGATGGAGGAAGTCACTTCCTCCGCAGAGTCGCTCAGCATGTTGGCGCAGGAATTGCATGGTTTGATCGGAAAATTCAAGATATAAGAAAAAATAATACATTACTGCAAATACAAGCTCATTCTATCCAGGTCGGGTAAAAACGTAATGGTCTACGTTTTTTTGCCCGACCTTTCTCTTTTTTTGAATACGTTTGTTTCGTTAAAAGAATACAATCTCCAATAAATAATTAAGAGAAAATATATCGAAAATGGAAGGATTTTGTCTATTTTTGTCTAATACTATTTTATGTAAATGAAATCCAAAAGGTTTCCTTCAATACAGGTATACAAATAAATGGAGGTTATTATGAAAAGCATTCGAACAAAAACGTTAGTCATCATTTTGCCGTTGGTTCTATTAACGCTTATTGCTGTGTCGACCCTCTCTTATTTCTATTCGAATAAGATGATTCTCGAGCAGATCGAGAGCACGATGACTGAGCAGTTAAACGGAACGATCGATCGGCTCAATAACCGGTTTATTGCCCATACCAAAACGGCAGAGGTTTTAACTAGAACCTTTGAAACCTACGCTTCCGACTTCTCGCTTGATCAGTACAATCAAATGCTGGGAGGCGTGCTTCAATCAAACGACGACACATCCGGCATGGGCATTTTCTTCGAGCCGAACCAGTTCGAGCAAGGGAAGAAATATGCTTCTACTTACGGATACAAAGATCAGGGCAAGCTTGTGTATACGCAGGAATACAGTAATCCGGAATTCGATTATCTGAATCAGGAATGGTACAAAACAGGCATTAACGCAGCCGCAAGCACCGCATATTCAAGTGCGTATTATGACGAAATCATCGGAGTTACAATGACAACGGTAGCCGTTCCCGCTTATGACGTGAACAAGCAATTGCTAGCCATAGTAACTGCTGATTTCAACTTGAGCACGATCCAAGACATTGTAAACCAGACGAAGGTTGGAAATACCGGGTGGGCCATTTTGCTCGATAAGCAAAATCAGTACATAGCAGGTCCAGAGCCGGATAAAATTATGAAGATGAACGTCAGTCAGGATCCCAATACATCATTCGCTTCATTGTCCGATACTCTGCTCGGCAACGCATACGGGCAAGCGACTTATTCCGACGACAAGGGAATGAATCATGTCTACTATAAGAAAATTCCGCAATTGGAATGGACCTTGCTGCTCATCATCCCGGATCAGGAGTTTAAGGAACCGATATCCAAAATGATGAGGATACTGTTGATCGTCAGCCTCATTGGCATCGGCATTATTACCGCAACGATTTGGTTGTATAGTAGATTTATTTCGGTGAATATCCAAAAGGTGAACAAGTTGTCCTTCACACTTGCAGAAGGAGACTTCACGCAAACCCTATCTCTCCAAAGCAAAGACGAATTCGGACAAATGACGAACCAGTTCAATCAGATGATTGGGCGAATCCAATCGATGCTTCTTGAAGTATCAGGCCACTCCCTTCATGTCGCCTCCACCTCTGAACAGCTGATGGCGAGTGCAGATCAGACAAGCAAGGCTACCGAGATGATTGCCGAATCGATGCAGGTCGTTGCCGAAGGCTCCGAGACACAGGTGCAAAGCGCCGATGAGACGGCAAGAGCGATGGAGGAAATGGCCATCGGCATTCAGAGAATTGCAGAGTCGGCATCAGCGGTGTCCGAGTCTTCGATTCAAGTATCCAGCAAGACGCTTGAAGGCAATGAAATCATCCAAAAGACGGTTCAACAAATGCTGTCCATTCGCGATTCCGTCGATCAATCCGCCCGTATTATGGACACGCTGGACGAGCAGTCGCAGGAAATCGGCAAAATTATCGATGTCATCAGCAGCATCAGCACGCAGACGAATCTGCTGGCGCTTAATGCGGCGATCGAGGCGGCACGGGCTGGCGAGCATGGACGCGGGTTTGCCGTCGTTGCCGGGGAAGTCAGAAAGCTGGCTGAACAGACGCTCAGGGCAGCCGAACAGGTATCCACGCTAATCAAGTCGATCCAGTCTGAGACCCAACGCGCAGTAACTTCGATTCATCAGGGAAATAAAGAAGTACATGAAGGTACCAAAGCCGTTCAGCTAACAGGTGAAATCTTCCAAAATATTATGACGCAAATGGAGCAGGTTTCGGATCAAGTACAAGAGGTATCAGCTGCTTCCGAGCAAATGTCAGCTTCCAGCGAGCAAGTAACAGCTACTGTTGTTCAGCTAGCCTTCATTGCAAGGGAAGCAGCTGACAACACGCAAAACGTAGCTTCTGCTTCCGAAGAACAGCTGGCATCAATGGAGGAAGTCACTTCCTCCGCGGAGTCGCTCAGCATGCTGGCGCAAGAATTGCATGCTTTGATCGGGAGATTTAAGATATAAATGATTAAAAAGGGGATGCTGCAAGCCTGCGCAGCATCCCCTCTCTCGTTTGTTATCCATTAGATTTCATAGCTGGCCAATCGATTCAAAAATTGAATAGCGCGTGCGCTCTGTGGATTTTCCAAAACATTCTCCGGCGGCCCTTCTTCAATAATAACTCCGCCATCCATGAGAATGACGCGATCCGCTACATCCGCTGCGAACTTCATCTCGTGCGTGACGATGACCATCGTCATCCCGTCCGCAGCTAGCTGCTTAATAACCTTGAGCACCTCGCCAACCAATTCGGGATCAAGCGCTGATGTCGGCTCATCGAACAGCAGCACCTCCGGATCAACAGCCATTGCTCTGGCAATAGCAATCCGCTGTTGTTGTCCCCCTGACAATTGATGCGGGTAAAATTCAGCCTTATCGGCTAAGCCGACCTTAGCCAGCAGCTCTGCGGCGCGTTGCCGAGAGTCTGACTTGCTCTTCTTCTGCACTGTCACTTGCGCTTCCATAATATTCTCAATAGCTGTCTTATGTGGAAAAAGGTTAAACGACTGGAACACCATACCCGTTTGCTTGCGCAGGGCTACGACTTCCTTCTCCCGAACTTTCTTGCCCGCCTCAAAATTCAACGTCTGCTTACCGACCGTTAATATGCCTCGATCAGGCACTTCTAGAAAATTGAAGCATCGAAGCAGCGTCGTCTTGCCCGAACCGGAGGGCCCTATTATTGCGAGCACTTTGCCCCGCTCCAACGTCAAATCAATTCCCTTCAGAACTTCCAAAGAGCCGAAGGATTTATGCAAATTGCGTATTTCAATCATCTATTTCCTCTCCCTTAGCTTGCGGAATACCGTGCCAATCGTTTCTCGGTAACATCCTGCAGCCACGACAGTACAGAGCAGAACAAGAGATAGATGGCCCCTGCCGCGCTATAAATAATAAGAGGCTCATACTTTGCTGCAGAAATGTTTTGCGCAACACGGAACATCTCCACATAAGTAATGGTAGCTGCGAGAGATGTATCCTTTACCAGGCTTATGAACGAGCTGCCAAGCGGCGGAATCGACACGCGAGCCGCCTGCGGTAATATGACCCGCCGAAGCGCCTGCCACCTTGTCATCCCTAGTGAATATGCGGCTTCCCATTGGCCTTTCTGGATTGACTGAATTGCCGCACGCACAATCTCGGAGCCGTAGGCGCCTACACTGAGCGAGAAGCCGATGACAGCTGCAATAAACGGATCTAATATAATTCCAACGTAAGGAAGACCGTAGAAAATAATAAACAATTGGACAAGCAGCGGTGTTCCGCGAATGATCCATACATAGAAGCGTGCAACAAGCCGCAGTATTCTTATGGTGGATAGTCTTGCAAGAGCAGTAGCAACAGCTAAAATGAGACCAAGAGTAAATGAAACTAATGCTAGCGGAATCGTAAAAAGGACCCCTGCTTTAAGCAGGGGCAGCAGTGAATCTATAAGAATCTCTATTTGACGATCATTCATATGATAAACATCCTTTACGCCTGTGGGCTGTTAGTCAGCAAGGCACCATTCATTATTTAGAGACGTCTGCTCCAAAATATTTCTCGGAGATTTTCAGGTAAGTGCCATCGCTCTTAATCTCAGCAAGCGCACCGTTTACCGCTTCAATTAACGCTTCGTTTCCTTTTCTGAAAAGAGCGGCGTTCTTGGCTGCATCCGGTGCTTCAGCAACGATTTTAAGCGGCAGGTCAGGCTTTTGTTTCTTTAAATCCAAGAAGGATAGTCCGTCATTTACGGTAGCATCGATACGCCCCGATGCAAGCAGATCAATCGCTTGGTTGAAACCGTCCGTCGTTACAATCTCTGCCCCATTCTCGCGTGCAATATCAGCGAGGTTGCTCGTTAACGATTGTCCCGCTTTCTTGCCTTTCAGGTCTGCGAACGTTTTAATATCCGTATTATTTTCAGAAACAATCAAAACTGCTTTGGAAACGATATAATCATCCGAGAAATCATACTTCTCTTTCCGTTCATCCGTAATGCCCACTTGGTTGAAAATAGTATCAAAGCGCTTAGCATCAAGGCCTGCAATAATGGAATCCCACGAAGTCTCAATAAATTCAGCCTTTAAGCCAAGCCGCTTAGTAACCTCTTCTGCAATCTCAACATCGAAGCCGGTGAGTTTGCCTGACTCGTCATGAAATGTAAATGGCGCATATGTGCCCTCTGTACCAATGCGGAGCTTGCCGCTCGCTTTAATCGCATCCCAAGCCGCTTGCCCCGGTGCTGCCTCTGCCGAATTCGAAGTCTCCGCAGTAGGGCTTACCTCTGGCTCCTGTGTGCCTCCATTGCTATTGTCTTTCTTGGCGCCGCAAGCTGCTAGCAGCAATACGGTTAGTGCTATCAATAATGTTAGTGTGCTTATTCTCTTCATATTATTACCCCTCACTATTCTTTCTTTGTAATTTATGGAATGGTCGACTACATGGATTTTATAACGCTGGTGGTGTTGTGTCAATCTTTTTTCCGATAATTCTCATAGGAATTATATAATTTAAGTTTTTTGTCTCAAATTTTTATAAATAAGGCACTCTCATAATTACCTATATGGTTCTTCTTTATGCATTGATGAACCGTGCGTTATCCTTGCCATGGCGCAGCATGCTTCACCGCTTGACTATTTCACTCGAGTATTGGCGCGCGCAAATTAATTTTCGGAAAATAGTAGTGTGGTAATGTGCGCACTTTGGGGATTAATTACTGGCGGGTGGGGAGGCTTCATTTGTAGTGCGGTAATGATGTATACTTGTACTTATGTATCACTCTCAGGTGGTCAATAATTTTGAGTCGGTAGGTAATCTATTTCATTCAGTTACATACTCTAATATTTCTGATTTAAAACCTATCATAGGAGGTCTGTTTGTTGTGAAACTTTGGAGATTCTTCCTCTTGGTCGGTATTCCACTTGCGGTAATCTTTGGAATAGGCGGATTAATCAAAAATGGTCTTCCTGAATACTACAAATATATTGGGGCATTAGGATTAGTTTTTATAATCATTTCTTTTATAATTAAGCGTCGTTAGAGCACTCTCGAATTAGATTTAACTATTTAATAAAGGGGCTGTCCCAAAAGTGTTCGCACGGAATGGGAACATCCCCATGCTGCTCGTTTACTTGTTCCTAACCTATGAAACCCAAGCTCCCGCTTCATTTTGGAGTGTACAAGCCGATTCTGATGCCTATCTGCAACGTAGCCCTTCATCCGGAGCGTCATGTTAGGTTTCTGCTGCCGTTTACAATCCCGCTTTATTTTTTGCTGCTCCGCATCCCTTTCAGCACGGTCACATTGTCGCGTCCGCCTTCAGCAAACTGATGGTATTCAGCCGATTCCTTAGGCACGAGTGCCAGCTTGCCCGCTTCATTAAAATGGATGCCCCAGCCATATTTCTTCGGCAGCATAGAAGCCCTTAAACAAGCCATCGGCTTCGAGAAAAACTCATCCCAAATCTCCGTCCCTCTTGTTTCGAGCTCCTCTGCAAGTCCCTTATGCCGAATATGTACTTCGTATAACAGCTCTTCCTGCGTATATCTGTAAGGCTGATTGGCTGCCAGCTCATATTCGAGGCTCGGCTTCGTCCGTCCGCTCTTCTTGTCAGGCGGCACTGTGCCGATCTCCACCGGACAGTCTGTTGACACCGTAATAAAGGTATTATAGTAGTTCAAGTCCATGACCCGTATCCTCCTAAACCTTGAATAAGGCTATTATATCGATATTCAACTTCCATGACTATACACTCTCATTTATGTCCAATTGTCCAGCGTTTCATTTCAGGCCTAACTTTCCTCCCTATGCTGGCAAAATAAAATGAATCAAGAGGCTGATGAAATAGTCTTGTTTTTATCGGCGCACTTAAGGCAGGAAGTTAGTTTTATGCAAGCTTCACTTAGTTTCGTGTATGTAGCAATTGCGCGGCATCTCCTATATTCGGTGTATAAAAACTTCTTAGGAGGATATCGAACACATGAAGCAATCACCGCTGTTACTGACGGATGAGCAAATGAGAAAGTTTATTACGGAAGGATTTCTGATCTTAAAAACAATCGGTTACCGTTAATATGACTGGCAGCTCAAGCACTTGAAAAAGATTGAAATTGCCCAGCTTCGCCGTAAAATGGCACCAATATTTGCCGAAAGTATTCGTATTGATCGTGCCATAGGATTGGGTCACATCCGCTGGCAGCAAGCATAGATCGCCGGCCTTCGGATAATAGATGCGGTCCCCAACCTTTATGTACCCTTCGCCCTCTTGAATATAATAGAGCTTATTCACGTCAGGCGTGTAATTGTCGTCATTCCACGAGAGCGGTACTTTCGTATACTCAACAACAGCCACATGCAATTGCAAACCGGTCAAATACGACTTCCAAAATGTTCTCAAGCTAGCAGCGTCCACTGCAACTCCCGCCTTCCAAGCCCACATATGTCCGCTTATATTAGTTGGAATCATTACTTGGCTTTTAAACTAAAGCGTCATTAGCTACTTCAATAAATAGCGTCGCAGTGCGGAAATAAGCAGATCATGATCTTCCTGATCAGGCAAGCCGGAAACGGTAATCGTACCGATCTGCCCCTCACCCTCAACGATAAGCGGGAATGCCCCTCCTGCTCCCACGTAATCAGCAAGCGGAAGCCCATGCTTCTCCTCCATCGTCGTTCCCTCATTGCGAAGCCTGCAGGCCACATGCCAAGAGCTTGTGCCAAAATGTTTTACTGCATTATTTTTGCGGCGAATCCAGTCCTCGTTCTCAGCCGTTGTTCCTTCCATGGCATGCAGAAATAATCGCTGGCCCGACCGGGAAATATCAACCGTGATGCGCTTGCCGCTCCGCCGCGCCTCCTCTACGATCTCCAAACCTAACGCCAATGCTGTATCATTCGAAAATGTCTCAAAGCGAAGCTCCTGCTCTTCCTGTTCCATCAGCAGCAAGCGTTGATTTATATTCAGCATCATTTGCCTTAGCTCCCCTTTGCACTTCCATAGTAAAAGATGAATGCATCACTCTAGCCCTATCTTATCTCTTATTCTTTTGCTTGCCAACAGAAGCCTTGCACACCAAAAAAGAGGCAAGCATCACGCTGCCCCTTCATTCCTTTTAGCCCCATCAAGCTTACGCTTGCGCCTGTCCGAGCTTTACCCGCTGCGCTACATTTACGGCCTGTTTCGCATGGTATTCAACCGCGCTTTATAAAGTGTTCTATTTAACCTGAATTACGAAAGCCCAATATAATAAGCACAGGCGGCTACACAATTAGGGAAAACTATCCATTTATAGGATGAGTATTTAGTGATAAGTTGTTTGACGGTGAAATGCAGCTAGAA